>MAYW01000190.1 GCA_001723765.1 Candidatus Scalindua rubra | reverse complement strand
ATTTGCACAATCCTCTTCTGTGGGAAACATTTTATGAAATTGAAATAATGACATCGGTTCTCTTTGAGCCATCGTGGAAACTTCCTCTGTTTGTTGACTTGGTTAGTTTTAAAAGAAGTATACCACAATGGTGAGTTAACTCAATAGCCATAAAAAGAAATGGCCTCGATTGAGGTAACTGTTTAATGGCAAAGTTACCTGTGATTTCTGGTAAAGATGCCGTGAAAGCCTTTGAAAAAGATGGTTGGGAAATTCAAAGAAGAGCAAAAAGCAGACATATCATTATGAAGAAAGAAGGAATGCCAATTTCAAGGCGACCCTGCGAAGCTTTTAGATTTGTCAATAGTTTAGGTTTGGCCCTCGCAAGACGTTAGTTATAATCAGATTTAGGTTTGAGGCCAGAGGTTTGAGGAGAAAAGATGCAAAAATATATATTCCCATTTGAAAAACTTGATGTTTGGCAGCTTGCTGTAGAATTAGCAGACACTGTACTTGGTACACTTGAAAAACTGCCACAAAACAAACATATAAGATTGATTAGCCAAATGGAAGCTGCGGTAACTTCCCCTTCTCAGAATATTGCAGAAGGAAAAGGACGTCAATATAAGAAAGAATTTATACAATTCCTACATATTGCCCAAGGTTCGTTGTATGAAGTTGTAACCTTAAATGAAGTTTTTCGTAGGAGGAAGCTTTTCCAGGAGAAAGATGCTATTGAAGTAAGAAGGAGTTGTGAGGAAATTGATAGAAAATTGAACGGTTTAATAAATTCATTGCGGGGTAAAAGAAGACGCTTTACATCTGATGACCTCTAACCTTAAGCGGAGCGTTCATCTAACCTCCAACAAATAGTCACTTTAGATCACTTTAAAAAGGAATCAACTATTTAACCATTTAGCTAAGTCTACAAAAAGGGGGTAAGTATTTATGAATAGAAAATTAGATACCACAATAGCTTTAAAACATATCGATGTCCTAGAACGTAAACTGATAAGACTCAAACGAGATATTCTTCATGGGCTAGCGGTTATGAAAAAGTCAAAAAAAATAAAACCATCTTTATTTGGTAGCGTTAGGGGTGGAGATGTGACTGAAGAGATGATTGAAGAAAGTAAGAAAAACCTTTTTCGCAAGTGGGTAACAAGCCTTGAATGAAACAACGACAAGAGAAATCATTGCCGAAGACGAGATCAACCTCCTCGAATAGAGATAAAAGAAAGTAGCCTGTCCGCATTTTGTGTACAAAATGTAGTTACAGCACTTGATTCTGAGAGTGGGTACTGTTTTATTATTACAGCATATAGACCTGATTTAGAACATTTTGAATCAGATTACAAGACAAGGAGGCAACATGGCAACTAAGGCATTGATAGGTAAGTGTCCACTCTGTGGAGGTACTAAAAAGGCAGGGAAGACTACTTTTACAGTGGATTTAGGATTTGGAGTTGTGGTTGTAAGGGATGTGCCTGCAACAGTATGTTCACAGTGTGGTGCAGATTGGATTGAAGATACAGTCGCATCAAAATTAGAAGAGATTGTAAATGATGCACGCAAGAAGCATCACATGGTTGAGATTACGTCACTGTCAGTATAAAAGAACAGGCGTTTTGTTATATGAATTATCGAAAAGAAAGAAGAATTATGGTTGCGAGAAGAAAAGGATGAGCGCCTTGGGCCCAATGTCACGCTGACTTGCCAGTTTGTTCGCTATTGAATCTGTAAGCCAAACAAACAAGATAGACTAAACAAACCGAAGAAACCGTTAGCATGTTCACTTTATCAAATGTAATATTGAGGTGATTATTTATGCATAAGATAGTGATTGTTAATACATCACCACTTTTTTATCTGCATATAAAAATAATAAATCTGTCCCCTTTCTTCCTTTCTTTATAACGAAGAATCTGCTGCAAGAGAACCTCTTGGCATTCTGGCTATAGGAAGCTTCTTGCAAAATTATGGATATAAAATCAGTATTATTGATGCGAAACTTTACAGTGAAGTTGAAGTAAAAGAAAAGCTTGAATCATTTGTTAATGATACAACCGTTTTCTTCGGCTTCTCTGTAATGACGGTTCAGGTACTGCATGCCCTGGAGTTAAGTAGACACTTGAAAGAATTTGGAACAAAATCATCTATTGTATGGGGTGGAATACACCCAAAACTTTTTCCTGAACAGACATCTTTAGACCCTAACGTAGATATAGTCGTCTTTGGGCACGGAGAATCTACAACCCTGGAAATTGCCCAAAAGATAGAATCAGGAAACCTGGATTTCAGCAAAACGAATGGTGTTGCTTTTAGAGGAAAAGTGAATGATTCCAGAGAACGTGATGATATTAACACTTATTTATCTTTTATACCAGGAGGTTAAAAATGGGGAACAAAGCAACATACACAGCAGAATATTTAAATGATGGTCACCTGTCAATACCCAAAGAAATTGCAGACAGGTTATCCCTTAAGACGGGGAAAAAACTTCGTGTGATTGTAGAAGCATCACGATTTGACAAAAATGATATTTTAGATCTTTTTGGTATCTGGAAAGATAAAAGTGCTGAAGAGATTAAAATCTTCAGGGATATTATCGAAGAACGAAAATATTTTGGCAGAGGGGAAATCAAACTTTGATATATTGTCTTGATACAGATATCATAATCGAATATTTTCGGGGAAATGAGGCCGTTAAAAATAAGATAGAAAATCTCGGAGAGAATGACTCTATAGGATTAACGTGGCTTAGTGTATACGAGTTTTTTAAAGGTATATGTGCAAGTGGGAAACTTGATGAAGAAGATTTTCTTAGACGGATGGTTAATTCAGCCATAATGATGGAAGAGACATACGAATCATCAAAAATGGGTGGAGAAATATATGCCTCTCTTAAGAAAAGTGGAAACCTTCTCAACGACGCAGACATCCTGATTGCAAGTATTGTGAAGGAACATGGTGCAGTCCTTATAACAAACAATGAAGAGCATTTCAAAAGAATATATGGACTGAAAAATGAAAACTGGCTGAAAACATAAACCTGAGGTAAGATAAAAGTGAGCAAAGAGCATGACTTAACCTCAGCTATGTCGAGGAGATTTAATAAGTCAGCAGCTTCCTTGTTGGATGCTATAATTGGAGGATATTTTGTTGATTAAGAGGATTAAAATTGTGGGCTTGCCCAATGGAATGCGAAGCATATTCCATCGGGGCCTGCCCTGCCTGCCCCGTTAGGAGGAACGACTGTACTGGGGTTAGGAGCGAAGCTTTCTGATACGGGTTGAAATGAAAAACCGTGGGCCTGCCCTGTTAAATGATAAGATATTTAATAGGGTTGAAAAACCTGTCCTCGAAAGATTTGGTCGAGGATGGGTTGATTTTTAATGAGTTAGGGATATTAAATTACCTCACCGTATGGGACTGCAAGTATCATATTGTTTGGGTTCCCAAGAAGCGACGGAAGATAGTGTATGGTAAATTAAGGGAGGAAACAGGTACGATATTACGCCGATTAAGTGAGTACAAAGGTGTAGATATGATAGAAGGTAAAGCCTGTATAGATCACATTCATGTGTGTCTGTCAATTCCACCCAAATTTTCAGTATCAACGGTTGTGGGTTATTTAAAGGGGAAAAGTGGTGCGCCACGAGGTGCTTCAGTAGCTGGGAGTGAAAGTCTCCCCAAGGAAAACAGTGCCAGCTCTGTATCCTAGATCGAGTTTTGGGTCTACAGAGGTAACAATGTGGGCTAAGCGTAAACAGAGAGAGGGGCAGGCCGAGTGATTGAGTCTCGTAATCCCTAAGAATGGAATGGCCGACGTGGTCGCTTTAGCGGAAGGCTATATTGATAGAAGCGAAACTGGCTGCTTCTAACAGCATTTCCGGGATCGAAGAGCTATGGCATGTTCCGAAGGCTATGGAGTAAACGTGGGAGATCCTCGTTGTTCTCTGAAAAGAGTATTGGTGGTCAAGCGTAGAAGTGAGGAAGCCGAAACAGCAGCGAGGAAGTCAGCTAGGCAATAGTACCAGTGAAGCAAGTAACGATTGTGGAGGGAAGTGCCTTCAATATAATCGATCTCTGAGGGGAAACGTTTATGGGAAAGACAAAGCCCAGTAAACAAACGGAAACAAAACTGAAGAGGATAAGACAATTGTCCGGTGAGAACTCGGGAATGAAGTTTAAGTGGCTGATGCCACACATCAATAAAGATTCACTCATCGGATGCTTCAACGAATTAGACGGAAGTAAAGCAGTTGGAGTTGATGGTCAAACAAAGGAGGAATATAGAACTAACTTAGAGGAGAACATTGAGAATCTTATCGAGAAGATGAAGAAGATGGCCTACCGGCCAGCACCAGTAAGAGAAGTACTAATCCCTAAGGAAGGACAGCAGTGTAAATTTAGACCATTAGGGATAAGTAATTTCGAGGACAAACTTGTTCAATTAATGATGAGCAAGATTCTCGAAGCAATCTTCGAACCGTTATTTCGAGATTGTTCTCATGGATTTAGGCCAAATAGAAGTTGTCATACAGCTATAAAGGCATTGAATAATCATCTTCATAGTAATCAATGTGAGGTAGTAATAGATGTTGACCTGGAAAACTTTTTTGGAACTATAGATCATGAACTGCTGATAAAAGCCTTGCGGGTTAAAATTGAGGACGATCGATTTATTAGGTATATCATTAGGATGCTTAAGGCTGGTGTACTGAGTGATGGAGAATTGAAGATAACGGAAGAAGGTGCTCCACAAGGAAATATAGTCAGTCCAATTCTGTCTAATATCTTTGCGCAATATGCATTTGATAGGTGGTTTGAAGAGGTAATACAACCTAAAACAAGAATGCCGGTAAAATGCATACGCTATTGCGATGATATCGTTATCTGTTGTCGATACCGGTCAGATGCAAAGGACATACTTAAAGCACTCAGGGATAGGCTTCAGAAGGTTTCCCTGAAATTGAATGTTGCCAAAACCAAACTAGTTGATTTTAGTCAGACGAGTTTTAGAAAAGGTCAAGGGCAAGAGACATTTGATTTCTTGGGATTCAGCTTCTATCTTGCATGGTCTGTAGGTGGTAATGTGACTGTAAAGCTGAAGACCAGTAGGAAACGGCTACGATCTAAACTGAGAAAAGTAAAAGATTGGATAAAAGTAAATCGTCATAAAGAAAAGCTTAAGCCTTTATGGATAACCTTCAGACTGAAACTCAGAGGACATGGTCGTTACTATGGTGTTTCCCACAACATTGAGGGAGTCCGACGCTTTTATCATGAGGCAGTGAGGATTTTCTTTAAATGGATTAATCGAAGAAGTCAGAGGAAATCTTTGACTTGGGAACAGTTCAACAAATTTATACAAATATACCCTGCTCCTGGGGCTAAGGTCTATCAGTCTTTGTTTTAACTATCGTTGCCAAATGATTATGTTGCTAGCCTATTGCTCTAATCGAGCACGATGGGTTGGATCGGGGGTTAGGTAGGAGTGATCCTGCCTTTCTACCCACTCCATGATATTGTTTGAGAAGTACAGTCGTTTAAAAAAGAATTTTCGAGGGCACCATTTCTGGGCAAGAGGATATTATGTGAGTACAGTAGGGTTAGATGAGGGGAAAATTCGGAAATATATTCAAGATCAGGAGGTAAATGAGTCAATTGAAGATGAATACGACTCGGATTTAAGTAATCCCTTTTAGGGAAGCAAGTGTAATTAGCATAAATCATTAAAATTTAAAACAAAGCAAATTAAGAGCATTCCAATATTTAATTTGGAATCCATATACCCCCTTAAGGGGGCTAGTAATAATGCCCTGTTTAGGGCTACGCAAGCCACCGGCTTTGCCGGTGGTACTGACTTAAAAAAGATTGTAATATAAGGAAAATAAATTCCAAACTCGCTATCCGAGATGTGCGGAATATAGGTTTAATATGTTAGAATATTATAAATTGATTTTGAAAATGAGGAGACTTTTATGACTACAATGTTAGACTATAAAAAGAAAATAATGAATCTAACTAAAGAGTTGTCCGAAGACAAGCTTAAGGAATTGGTCGATTTTGCTCAGTTTCTTAGGGCCAAAAAAGAGGGGTTTACATACAAGCAAGTAAAAGATAGTTCTGAATATGTTAGGGAAATGAGGATAAAAGAGGCAAAAAAGATCAAGTCCGGTAAGAAGTTTATTGAAGAGCTTATTGAATGGCAAAAATCAAACTCTTAGTTGATACAGACATCATAATTGATTACCTTAAAGGAATCAAACCGGCGAAAGAAATATTTAGAAATAAAAATATTGATATTTATTGTTCAATCCTTAGTAAAAAGGAGCTTCTTTCTAAACCTGGACTTAAAGATTCAGAAAGAAGAAGAATAACAAAATTAATGTTCCAATTAAAAGTTTTAAAGATTGACGAAAACATTAATAGGAAGTATATGTTGCTCATTAAAAAATATGGTAATCAGAACTTAATAGTAGATTATCTAATAGCGGCTACAGCATGGGCGAAAAACTTTCCACTTTTAACAAGGAATCGAAAGCATTTTGAATTTATAAAGGAAATAAAATTGAGTCCCGTTTATGAATAGAATAACGATTAAATCCAGGAAAATCATCTTATGATTTTATATTTAACTAATGATGGTGAAACCATATGACGGCGTAGCCATATTATTATAACAGCGCAGTGTTATGATCTAATTGACGGCGACAGCCACATGACTAATCAGTATCCAGTTTCTTGCATCTTGTTTCCTGTATCTTTCTCTGACTTCAGATCTCAGACATCTGACCCAAGCTATTGGAACAAAATAAGCCATTAACTTTAGGCACTTTCCTTGCCTACCGGCAGGCAGGAGTTCACTTTACACTTTAGTTCACTTTAAAAACGAATTAACTATTTGACCATTTGACGAATAACTAAAAATAATAAATCTGTTGTCCCCTTTCTTGTCCTTTCTTTGTCGCTATTCCATCGTGGCCTGCCCCGTAAGGAGGAACGACTGTACTGGGGTGGAATGTGAAAACTATTCCATCAGGGACTATTTAACTATTTAACCATTTGACGAATTCTGTAATGAAACTAATCTTGAGGAGATTTAATAAGTCAGCTGGTTGCTAGGCCGAGGCCGTAGCCGTGGTGGATTTAGCTGGTAGTGAAGTCAATATTTATGGGGAGAGGGATAATAACTTAAGGTTTATACAAAAAAGGATGCCATAAGATGTTTAATTTCAGGACCAGGCAACAATGCTTCTATATGATTTCATTACTGAAACTAATTGAGCATAAATCTTGTGCTGAATTTATTTCAGTAAGCAAAGGCACGTTTAAGCAAGAGTGCTATAAAGGAGTTGGAGATATTAAATTAGCTAAAAATAGTCGTTCTGGAAGGAGGAAATATGAGAAAACAAAGAATTGGGTATGATTCGCCTGTAGATGCCCTTGTAGCTATAGCTAAGCGTCTCAGCATTTATGAAACTCGATACAGGATGACATCGGAGGTGTTTTTCGACAAATTTAGCAAGGGACAGTCGGAAGACTCTGAGGATTTCGTCGAATGGGCGAATGACTATCAACATTATGTTGCGATCAGGCGTGAAATAGAGGCACATGTGTAGCATGTTGCTTGATTTTCTATCAAAATATCTTAGTGAAGTTGAAGCCACAGTTCGGCAGGCGGAAGGCACCTACCTGCCCTGTTAAATAAATGGCTATGTGTTACGTGTATGTTTTGATCAGTAAAACAGATAACCAATTTTATGTTGGTTATACAAATGATTTGAAAAATAGATTTGATTTACATTCAAAAGGTAGAGTAAATTCAACTAAAAGTAGAAGACCATTAAAATTGGTTTATTACGAAGCATGTTTAAATCAAAATGATGCCTTGAAAAGAGAAAAATATCTAAAAACAACTTGGGGTAAAAGATATTTAAAAAATAGGATTAGAAACTATGTTGAAGAATCAAACGTTCATTTAACGGGGTAAAAGCGTTATGAAGAGGAAATCGTAGCGGTCGGGAGTAGGTTTTTGTAGAGGAGACGAAATTTAAATTGGGGGTAAAAGTGCGGGGTCGGCGCATAGAAGAGCAGGACAGGCAATGTGTTCTGCA
>MAYW01000189.1 GCA_001723765.1 Candidatus Scalindua rubra | reverse complement strand
GCTCCTCCTTATAAAAATTTTGTCCTTTATTTTATCCGTCTTTATCTGCGGGATCTGCGTCCTATGAATTACCAACTCCACCAGCCCTTCTCAACTTTCCTTACTTCTATCTTATTTATGCTGAACCTTATTGTCTCCAGACCGAGTGCCTCGAGCCTTGCTGCTATACCCTCTGCATTGCCCGTAGTCTTTATGTCATAAACAGCAGGTTCGTCCTTTTCCCATCCCCTTGGAAATACATATGTAACCTTTCTCATGTTTCTCAATTCACCCGTTAGTTTGGAGTAGTCAGAATAAGCAAGGTTGCTTACTAACAATTGAATGGTCTTTTCCTCTGAAGCGCCAATGTGGAGAGGGATATTCCATATAAGGTCATCTGCCATGTCCTGTCCACATTGTTTAATGGCCTTAGTCCCTGCATCTCGGTACGTCAAACCCGCGCCTGGTTTCAGCGGGCTTTTCACATCTAATATCTCACCTGTCTCTGCAATTATAGCTCGAACCGTGCTATATGCCTTGCTTGATACCCAGTTTGTCCCTTCGAAATATTCGTGCTTTGGCAGCTTTTCCGTATAGACTTTACCTGCTATTATTACGTCAGCCTGCATTCGCATAGCAAGCTTAAGTGCCGCAGTAGTGTCTCCCCTCTTAGCCCTTCTAGCATCCTCGGTCTCCTCGATTAATTTCTTCTGTTTAGGGTCAATGCTATGATAGCCATAACCCGTCAACGCCTCTGTTAATGTAGCTTCAAGCATAGAAAAAGGCGGTTCTTCTCCAATGTTGGCTTCATCTACCAGTACGATAAATCTGGGATTACCCATGATGTTTATTATTAATTTCAAGGCTTCTTTATCATCTTTCTTTATGGCTGCCTTTACAACTTTTGCCGTTATGGTTACGTAATAGAGGCCGTCATCCCTTACTCCTTCATCATCAATTTGCCAGGATTTCACATAACCCTCTACATTTGCATTTACAACGTCCTTTATTACGACAAGGTCTACCATTTCCGTATATGCACTTATATTTATGCCAGCCTTTTCCAATGCCATGCGATAGGCATCCCTGAGTGCCTCATCTCTCGCCCTTGCCCTGTCGTTTCCTATGATTGTGCCAACGCCATCTACGGCTACGGTCGTTGCTTCGTCATTTTTATTGGTGGGCGACGGGCTGCCTGTTGGCAGACCCGCCCACCCTACTTTGTTTTCGGGAAGGAAACAAGCTGATATAAGGAACATAAACAACAGATGGCAAAAAATGCTACGTAAGGACATAAATAAATATGATAAATTCATTGATTTTTTCATAATATCTACCTCATTAATATGTTGTAATTTTATCTATTTGAGTTTTGACATCTGCAATAAGAATGTTACACTATTGTCAGTGAAGTTTAACTTTTCAAAAGGAGGTTAAAATAATATGACTACTGTTAAAACACTATCCAAGGGACAGGTTGTTATACCTGCTAAAATAAGGAAAAAATATAACATTACACCCGGCTCAAAATTACACATTTTAGAATACGATGGCATTATCTATTTAGTTCCTCCGGTTGATGATCCAATTATGACTGCGTGCGGTACACTGCCTAAGAAACCATCATTATCTGCCAAAATTCTAAAAGAACGTCGAAAGATTGAGTTTTACAATCCTCCCAATCACGAATAACCTTATCCATAAAGCCGCTGAATATAAAGCAGAATATTCTATTTCATACGCAGATTGCTTTATACCTGCATCCGCTATAGAACATCATGCAACGATTGTAACAGAAGTCTACAACCCACACTAATTTCCAGTCATAAGATTCATTTAGCCATGTTGATTCGCTGCTATGTAAATCGCTTGTCCATATACACCCCTGCCTTATGTCAAAAGCAGAGTCGATATATAAAATATCGTTCTTCATTATCGTCTCAAGCAATGATGTAGCTTCCTCCACAGTTAGTAAACGCCAACTTTATACCATCGCCGACGAAATAGAAAAAGAGTTGAAGAAGCTTTCAATAGAAAAACTTGGAATGGAGGGATACCGAGAGGCAAAATGGATACTTATGGATTATGGTGATGTTATCGTACATCTCTTTGGTAAGGAAATGCGAAGTTATTATGATTTATAATTACCAGTAATAAATCCTCTATACTTTCTTATATTCAAACAAGTTTTTTTGTCACTGGAGAAGTTTTAAGTGCCTACCCGCCTGACCAATCAGTTCGGGCAGGAAGTTTGTAGTGAGCTAAATTAATGGTAAAAGGTAAGCTTTTGTTTTTTTACTTTAGATATTTTCTATATAATTATCGACAACATGTTGGTCGTTTTGGTGCTTTAAGCGCCTAATTGTTGTTACCTTGCGCTATGTTTATTTCTTGAGGACTATAGGCACAGCGAAAACCGAACAAATAACTTCTGTAATCAGGTTCATATCTGTCCCTGCTTGCTGAACGCAAACTTTCACTCCCTTCAATAAAGGAACCCCCTTTAATAACACGTCTACCAATCTCCTGCCTTTTTTTATACCAATTTTCGGTCCACTGATAAACATTGCCGGCCATGTCATATATTCCATAATGACTCAGTCCTTTTTCGTACTTGTTCACAGGAGTTGTGCTGTCCTCATAATTATCAAAATTAGCCATGGTATCATCTTTAGGTTCAGAATTGCCCCAGGGGTATTTATTACCTTTAGGACCCCTTGCCGCCTTTTCCCACTCAGCCTCGGTAGGAAGTCTTTTCCCTGCCCACCTGCAATAACACAATGCGTCATTATAGGATACCTGGACAACAGGATGATAGTCTTTACCCTCTATTGATGTAATTCCATCAGGTTTCTTCCAGTTTGCGCCATCGACCCGTTTCCACCTGCGGCCTGTTCGTACCCAGCCAAATCCTTCTCTTTCTGCATCTGTTTGGTACTGTGTTTCTTCAACAAAACGTCTAAATTCTTTGTTGGTAACCAAAAATTTATCAATATAATATTCATCTTGAAAAACTGTTCGTAAAGGTCTTTCGTCAAAATATTCCTCTGATCCCATAATAAAGTTCCCCTCAGGGATATGCACCATAATACTTCCATCTTTAATAAACCTGAATTCATCATATCCATGTTCATTTTTGGCAACAAATTCTGCCCCTTCTATTTCACGTCTGAGTACAGACAATCTGAATATAAATTCTCCCCCTTCGTCTCCCACAAGAGCAATTGGCCCGGATACAGGCCACTGCTTTGCTTCTGAATTATTCATTATATTATACTTAATCCCTTCGAATATCTGGGATGGAACTAAATATTTATTCCGGTTTTCATTCAGGAATTTTATAAAATAGTATGCAAAAATACTGTGCCCATCCCTCCCTTTGTCTGACACCTTATGCAAATTTCCTGATGTTAAACCCAACCTTGATTTGTGGGAATACAGGTCCAAAAGTACATTATCGTTTAATGCGGGAACAGAGCGGGATTTGCCCAGAAGAGCGCCGCTGAAACAGGAGTCTGCAACCAGATATGTATGTTTTGAGTCAATTGCTTTGATATAGTCTCTGATAGTGGAGTTTGCAATGTATGTCCACTCCTGCTGCGATTTGCCATCTGTCGGCACCCACCAGCCCATTTCTGTCTCATCATCATAGCTTCCATGACCTGCATAATAAATGAAGAGATTATCGTTTTCCCTGACCTCTTTAGCCAATTCGCGAAAGGTTTTTACTATATTTCCCATTGTAGCTTCCGTATCATAAAATTCCTTAATGTTATCGTTTTTGAATCCATATTTACTAACAAGAACATCCCTCACTCCTTTTGCATCATTTACTGCAGTATTCAATTCCAAATTAGGGTCTTCATAATCATTTATCCCTATAATAAACGCCCAATTGGTCCCTTCAATCGTTAATTCACTTTCTATTACCTGCTTAGGTATTACTTTCATCGCTCTTTCCTGCTCTGAATAACCGTGTTTTATACATAAAAAAAGTGATGTTGATAAAACAAATATCATAAAAAATCTCTTTTGTCTCATAACTAGCCTCCTTAACAAAAACAATGGTAATAATTCACCGCCAAGACGCCAAGAACGCAGAGTAAAGAAATGGGACGCAGATAAACACAGATAAAAAAACAAAAAAACCTTGTTCCGCTAAGGAAAGCAAGAAATTCAGGAAAAATACTTATAAAAAAACTCTTTTCCCCTCTTCCTGCCATTCCTGCTTTCCTAAGCGGCTTATTTTCTTTTTCTTCTCTCACCTCTCTGTGCTCTCCGTGCCCGCCCGAACGACGTAGTCGGGCAGGTCTTCGTGTGAGGAATAAAGTCCAACTACAACTTCCCCAATCCTGACCTGTCCCTGATTTTCATCAGGACAGGCTCTAGGACAGGTCTCATTTTCAGTCATTATTCTTTGTGCCTTTGTGTCTTTGTGTGATTACTTTTTTTAAATGTTATACTTTTCTACATTCCCTATCTTCTTCTTTTATCACTATTGATCTGCTTTGCGCTCTTTGCGCCTTTGCGGTGAACTATTACCCTTAATTTAATTTTGATAATTTTGAGTACCTGACAGGCCAGACAAGCGCGCGTTTCTTTTTATTCTGGCCCTCAGGTTTACCATTCCATAGATTCACCTGCCAGGCATAGCCCGGTCCGAATTTATGTTGACTCTTTGACCAATATTCTTTAAATGTAACCACATTGGAAAAACGATGTCCCGGGGGTAAAGCAGGATTTTTTTGAGTTGTGTCAATCAGTTCCTTCCACTCCTCTATTGTAGGGAGTCTCCAGTCTCCATATCCTTTACCGGCACGACTAGATTCAAGCTTTTTGCAATATTCATTTGCTTTCTTCCATGTAAGAGAGCTAAATAAAGGTTTAGCATTTTTTAACCACATCAAATTTGTTCTTAAATCCGTTATCGTGCCATCACCATTATCGACAAATCGTACTTTTTCTTCTTTATCCGGCATCTTCAGTTTCTCTTTTACAACAAAAGCGCTGTTTTTCAAACCTCCTTCCACACCATCTTCATTTCTGGCCACCGCGGCATATTTTATCGTTCCTATATCCTCAATCTTCCTGCTAAAAAACCACTCTTTATCGGAACCGGCCATATCATACCGCTTCCCTCCTATTATTATAAACACCTCTTTTGCAGGTATGTCAGTAACTACTTTGAATTTATACTCATCCCCCGCAAAACCGGTCTCAGGACTTGCCTCCACCCGTACCACATCGACCACTTTTGCAGGCCTCTTTTTTATAACAATCTCACCCGTCCTTGCCTTCCCTTCCCTGTCGTCTTCGTTTTTAGCCGCGATCTTATATTTAAATGTGCCGGGTTTGTCAATCTGTGTCACATAATTCCACTCAGCGCCACTCCCTTTCATAAAGCTTCTTTTTCCATCTATTTCTATATATACTTCTTTTGCACGAGCTCCGGTCAATACACTAAACATAAAAGTGTCTCCTGCAAATCCCCTTTCCGGACTAACAATGACATCTTCTATATCAGCAATTACCGCCGGTCTCTTCATGGCTAATAATATCCCTCTTTTTGGAGTTCCTTCTTTGTCCTCAATATTACTGGCTATGACTGTAAACTCCTTCTTCCCAATATCGGTTATCCTCTTTTTATACCACCACTCAGTATCGGCGCCTTCCATTTTATATATAATATTATCTATCGCTATGTGAACAGTACTGGCAACACGATCAGTCTTTGCGGTAAACAGAAATTCATCTCCCGCAAAGCCTGTTTCAGAACTTGCCGCCGCCTCAACAATATTAACCAGTGGGGCCTTTATTTTGATGAGACCACCCATTTTACGACCCTCTGCATCATCTTCATTCATGGCAACCACTGCATATTCTATCGTGCCTATATCTTTTAACCTGCTGCTAAAAATCCATTCCTTATCAGCACCGACCATCTCATACCTCTCTCCTCTTATAGAAATAAACACCTCTTTTGCAGGCATGTCAGTAACTGCCTTGAATTTATACTCATCTCCTGCAAAACCGGTCTCAGGACTTGCCTCCATCCATACCACATCGACCACTTTTGCAGGCATCTTTTCCGTTAATATCTGGCCCCACTTTATCTCTCCCTCCCTGCCATCCTCATTCTTCGCTACAATTTTATACTTGCTTATGCCCAACCTGTCTACTCGCTTTACATACTTCCATTCAGTACCGGAACCCTCCATAAAATGCGACTCTCCATTCATCTCCATGACCACATTCTCTGCAGGCGCACCGGTCTTTACCCTGAAAACAAAGATATCACCTGCAAATCCCCTTTCCGGACTAACAATGGCCTCCTCTATATCGGCAATTGCCGCCAATCTCTTCTTAGCTAATAATATCCCTCTTCTGGGATTTCCTTCTTTGTCCTCAATATTACTGGCTATGACTGTAAACTCCTTCTCCCCAATATCGGTTATCCTCTTTTTATAATGCCACATTGTCCCGGAGCCTTCCATTTTATACATAATTCCATCTATTTTCATATAAACAGCGCTGGCGGAGCGGTCTGTCTTTGCAGTAAACAGGAACTCATCTCCTGCAAATCCGGTCTCAGAGCCTGCCTTCGCCTCAACCACATTAACCGGTGGAGCATTTGTTACAATAAGGTCCTGCATGGAGCCGCCTTCTACATCATCTTCATTCCTGGCAGCCACATTAAATACTATATTTCCAATATCCTCTATCCTTATGCCAAGAAACCACTCCTTAGCAAAACCAGTCATATTATAACTATTTTTCCCAATCGCAACAGATACTCCTTTTGCAGGCAAATCGGTCCTTGCCCTGAACTTATACTCCTCACCTGCAAATCCCTTTTCAGGGCTTGCCTCTACCCACACTACATTAACCAGCTTCGCGGGTATCTTTTTTATTACCAACTCTCCCAACGTTGCCGGCCCCTCTTTCCCTTCCTCGTTTATAGTCACAGCCTTATATGTGCTTATACCAACCCTGTTCATCTGATTCAAATAGTGCCACTCGATACCCGTTCCTTCCATCAAATGCCTCTCTCCGTCTATTTCCAGGTATACCTCTTCTGCTGGCTCACTTGTTTTTACCCTGAACATAAAGCTGTCACCGACAAATCCCTCTTCAGGAGTTACTGTGGCTTCAACTACCTTAACAGCAGGGAGCGGTGCTAATCTTTCAATAACAAACTGGCCTCCCTGATCCATTGATTTCCTGAATCTGCCTTGCACTATTTTAGAGCCTGAAATAGCGGAAATCAGATACCTTCTTTTGTCATCAAACATCAATTTCTCATCAAACATCAGGTTCTCAAAATCCATAAAGTTATATCTATTTTCTCTTAATGTCTTTAATAGATAATATGTAAATAAACCGCGGCCTTTTGTGGATTTACTGATATACGGTTCATCTCCACCGTAAGATATTACTTCTCTTGAAGCTTTAAATGTCTTTTCCTGTATCTTCTCCTCATATCTTAAATCATTTTTTGTTAAAGGAAGAAACTTGATCTTCAACAATCTCTTTGAGAAATTAGAATCCACAAGCAAAATAACATTCTTCGCCCTGGCCGTGCTTGAAAACATGATCTCAGAAATCTCCGAATGTGAAAGCCATTTATATCTATCCGGCTTCAAATTTATTTCCCATCTTTTCGGAGCCTTCCGTCCATCCATTGTAATCCAGTACCCTTCCCCTGTTTTTTCGTTTTGTATACTATATCCTGAATAATACACTAAGAGATTATCAGCTTTCTCAATTACTAATCTTCGTACAGTATTTAAAATATTTTCCCGCGTTGGTTTCTCTTTCGTATTATTAGTTAAAAGTTCTACATTTTCTCTTTTAAAATTATATTTCTTGATCAGTATTTTCGCTAATTCTTCAGGTCCTTTTCCATCGTTTTTAAGGGCAGGCCAATGGTCGTAACCGTTTATTCCGATAATTAAAGCAAAATTCCTATCGTTCCCACGCGTCCTATCCCTATCGTTCACGCTCCAGCGTGAGAGGTGGTATTCATTTTCAGAAACCGCAAACAATATTCCATTAACAGAGATTAACAGAACAAAAAGAATAAATAACGGATGTAAACTTAATAGAATACATAGTCTCTAAGTCGACAATTTCTTGC
>MAYW01000188.1 GCA_001723765.1 Candidatus Scalindua rubra | reverse complement strand
AATATGTTCAGCATTAATACAAATATGCTCTCTAAGGTTTTGGCAAATTGAGCATAATCGAAGATACGGATGTTATAAGAGCGTAAAAAGTTAGTCATGGCCTTGGGAAAATGGAAACCACAAGAGTTCCTTGAATAACCATACGGTCATAGCAACTAAGGACGCCTTGAATTAAATGTTTCGGTTCAGGCTACAAGCCTGAACCAGCTAAACGCTCACGTCGAATATGAGTTTTTTGAATAAACTGAATTTCAATTCTATATAAGAAGTTTTTTTTAAGTAACACCCCGGTTGAGCCAAAACCAAACAGCTTTATAATTTAGCTATTCTTTATATGTTGTGGTATTTCCCATTTATACATTAAGGGAAAGTTTGAAAACCGTAGGTTTTCATTTGACAACCTGGACAAGCCAGAATAAATGAATTATCTACCTTTTTGGTTCTGGCTTGTCCAGGTTGGGCACTTTAAACTTTAGTCCATTTTAGTCACTTTGCTTAGAGCGATTGACCAGAGCAAAAACAGTTATTTCATCATATTCAGTATCAATACTTTCTCGCTCTATCAACCATTCTAACCTTTTGATCTTCTTTTTTTTCTTCCCTTTTTTTCCTCTTCCTCACCGTAACCATAGCGATAGTAGTACTGGTAATAGTGATAGTAATAACTTCCTTTTGAAAGGTCTACATTATTCATCACTACGCCAAGCACCTTTGCGTTTATGTCATTAAACTGCGCAATTGACCTTTTAACCGCATCTCTATTAGTTTCACCTGTTTTTACTAACAAAAGAGAAGCATCTGTCAATCGCGCAAGAATGGTTGCATCTGTTACGGACATTATGGGAGGAGAATCCAATAACACATAATCAAACATTTTCCTTATGTCATCACAGAACTTCTCCATACTGGCCGAACCCAGCATCTCCGATGGATTTGGTGGGACTGAGCCACTTGTGATTAAGTTGAGGTTTGATATTTCTGTATCCTTTATACACGATTCTATACTCGCCTCACCAGCAAGGACATTGCTCACGCCAGGATTTCTTTCTACAGAAAATATTTTATTAAGCCTGGGTTTTCTCATATCCGTATCAACCATTAGTACCTTCTTGCCAGTATGAGCTATTACTGTTGCAAGGTTACTTACAAAGAATGTCTTTCCCTCATCGGGATTAGCGCTTGCTATCATTATAAGTTTTCTGGGGGTGTCTGTAGCAGTAAAAATGATGTTTGTTCTTATATTTCTTATCGCCTCGGCAATATTTGATTTCGACTTCCGGTGTACAAAAAGCTCAGGTACAAACACATTATCATCAGCAATACCTCCCAGGCCTGATGCAGGAGTTGGCTGTTCTGAACGTCTTTTTTGTTTGTCCATCTCAATTCTACCTACCGCACCAAGCAAGGGAACCTGAAGGTATCTTTCAACATCCTCAGGAGTAGATAACGTACGATCCAAATAATCCAGAAAGAATGCCAGACCCACTCCGAGTGTGAGTCCTACTATTATGGCAAGAATAATATTCAATTTTACTCTGGGTTTTATGGGGTGTCTGGGTACAACTGCTGCATCCAGTATTCTTATATTACTCGTTTTAAGCGCCCCGGTCATGCTCGCCTCTTTTAATCTCGTCAGGAGTATTTCATAAAGATCCTTATTGGTATCTGCTTCCCTTTTCAAGATTCCGTATTTGATCGCCTTTTTGTTAAGTCTGAGGGCCTCTTCCTTTTGTTTTTCAAGGGATTCCCTTATTGAATCCTCTTTTGCCCTGGCAACTTTGTACTTCGTCTCGATACTGCTTATTATCTTCTTGACCTCAAAATCAATCTTATCCTTTATTGCCTCCATTTGCGTCAATAATCTGACCATTTGCGGATGTCTGGGTCCATATTTTTCCGAGAGATTAGAAACCTGAGCTTCCAACCTTGCGTAATCAGCCTTTAAATCCTGGATAAGCCTATTTTCAATTACTGGTGTTATCGCCTCAATCATCTCTGGTCGTTCAGATAATTTTTGAATCTCATTGTAAAGGGTCTCGACACCTATCCTTTGCGTCTTCGCACGTGTAAGTTCCGTGCTCAATTCTGACAATTTTTCAAGTACAATATTCTGCCTTTGTTCAACAGTGCCAAGATTGTCCAACGTAATAAGGTCTTCATCTTCCTTATATTTTTGCAGTTCTTCCTCGTCCTTTTCAAGGTCTTTACCTAGATCCTTCAAACGTCCATCTATCCATTCCACAGCGTCCTGAGATGCGAGAAAACGTCTTTCGAGTTCTTGATCTTTGTAAAATTTTACATGAGCATTCAAGATATCGGTTATTATGTCTGGATAATTGCCAGAAAAACTCACATTTACTACTCCTGTATTTCTGACTGGAGTTATGGATAATTTCTTTAAATAAACATCTATCAATCTTCTCTTGCTTGAACCAGATGGTAATTCAGGACCATTTCCAAGTTTCAGTTCCTCAATCACGCGTTTAGCAAGTGAGCGGCTCTTAAGGATTTCGTGCTGATTCTTGTAAAATTCACCACGTGTGGCATAAGGATCATAAGTAACTACTTCCTGAATATCCTTACCCGTAACATTTACTCGTTCTTCTTTTTCAATAAGAACTCTTGCTTTTGCCTGGTAAACAGGTGTCATCCTGATTGTGCTAATTGTGACCGTGGCCACCAGCACAACAAACACGAGGATTACGACCCATTGGCGTTTCTGTATTATCTTAATATAATCTGTCAGGTGTGTCTGTTCTTTGTTATTGAGCATTTGTTATTGGTTGAATCGTCAGATAGCTTTCGCTGTCATATGCCATTTGTTATCTTAAGAGAGAGGTAACAGTTCAGCCCACCGCAAAGGCGCAAAGGACGCAAAGAAAAAAAATTTAAAACTTGTGCTGAATCCTGACCTGTCGTCAGGACAGGTTTATCTCAGTAAATGAGAAAAAACTTTATAGGAGATAATCATTATATGTTAAAACTTTTGCAACAACCATTTCAATAAATTAGCTCCTTTCCCATCTGAACAATTTCTCATTACTAAAAACTTAATTAAGATTAAAAACAAAATAAAGATTCTTCGCTTCTCTCCGTTTCGCTCAGAATGACAAAGAGCGAAGGGTTCAGAGTGACAGGCGCTGTCATTCTGAGGAACCCTTCGTCTGTCATTCTGAAGGAGCGACAGAGACTGAAGAATCTAGCTTAAGACATCTTCAGCGAAGGAGTTCTTTATCCCCTCAGGGTAAACTCCGTGACGAAGAATCTCTTGCTCGAAAGACAATACGTAACCGTATTTATGAAATGTATTACTTAGCTTAGTCAGCTTTGCCACGCTTAGTGTGGCTTTGCCAACGTGAGCTAATTTATTTTTTTAATAATATTGTCATGATAATAGTTATCCACGTTGTTATTTGAATTCCGACTATCCAACGAAACATTGTATCCATCCTTCTATTAGAATTATCTATCTTTTTGTCCAAACCGTCTATCTTATTATCTATCTTTTTGTCCAAACCTTCTATCTTCTGTTCCAGAATATTTCTTACGTTATCTATTTTTATATCTAAATTATCAAACCTTTTTTCCATCCTGGTGATACTGACTTGAATACCTTCAACAAACTTAGAGTGTTCATCAACTCTCCCTTCAAGCCTTGCTACTCTTTCTTCTAAAAGCGTATTTTCTGCCATTTTGTTTCCTTCAAATGTCTATTGAATTCTGCAATTTTAATTTTTCTAGATTCCCTGTCTGCTTGCCACTAGGGTTGAAACCACGGGAATGACAGAGTGTACAACACATTGTCATTCTCTGCCGACAGGCAGGAATAATTCTTACTTTGCGAAGCCCGCTCGGCCACGCCGTTCGCCAGTCAAACATTATACAATTAACGACTGAAAGGAGCTAATTTATTTTAGAAATAGGTTTCCGGGACTACTACGACATCGCCTGCCTTAAGCACTATATCCTTAAACTTATCACCTTTTGTTATCTTATCAACATTTATCTTCATAGTCTTTTCTACACCGTCTTCAACCCTTATCACCTTAACTCTGTTCAACGCCGCAATCTTTGTAGGGCCTCCCGCCATGGTTATGGCCTCAAGAACGGTAACATCTTTATCAAGCAACAAAATTGGCCCGGGTTCCTCAACCTCTCCATACACAAAAATAGAATCTGCTATAGGTATATATATAATATCTTCATTCTTTACAACTAAATTGAGCGAGTGGTCGCCTTCACGCATTAACTTTTGAAGACTGACTCTTATCAAATCCCTCTCATCAGAATCTTCCTTACCATTTGTGTTCTTAGATACAGGCCTTAAAATTAATAATTCGTTACCGGCAATACCTCTGCCTTCACTCGTAGATAAACCCCCCGCAAGTGAGATTGCCTCAAGAAGCGTAGTCTTTTTTGTTAGAGGAAAAGTACCCGGTTTATTCAGGGCGCCCAGTACGTATATCTTCTTACTAAGATATTGGGCAACAGAGACGAAGACATTAGGCTTGATTAGATATCCCTCGCTCAAAAGCCTCTCAAGCTTTTTCTCTACCTGAATTGGTGTTAAGCTGTCAACATATACTTCGCCTATTAAAGGAAATGACATAAGACCATCACGAGATACCCTTATTGACCTTTCTGTTTGCTCATCAAAACTCAAATCGGGTTCATCATATACAGTTATGTGTAATACGTCCAGTCCACCAATCGTATAATCTTTCTCTTCAATATTTGAGTATGCAGTAGTAGTATTCTTAGCTAGTTTCTCAAGATTTGTATCTGTTTTTTCCTGAGAAATCTGGATAGGTTGAGAAATATCAGTTGAGGACCGAATACTACTACTCTGATTACTGTTATTCAAAACAATATTATCTTTGTCATGCCGAGCCTCAGAAGAATCCTGCAAATCTTGTAATTCTCCAATCTCAGATTCAGCGTTATGGTGGGCAGCCTGCCCGACTGCGTCGTTCGGGCGGGCGCCCACCCTACTTCTATCTCCTTGCATATGAGATGTAGTTTGCTCAGTAACTTCAATAGGCAAATTCCCTTCCTCTTTAAGCGCTGATCTCGACTGCAAGACTTGTGGTAATTGAGCAACACACGATTGTGTTATTACAACAATTAAGAATATTAAAACAAAATAATTGAGGTGTTTTTTTGACATGGTTAAAAAAATCTAAAATTGTAATTCGAAAATCTGTTCTTGAGATTGAGGTAAACATACACTAAATATACCTTTTTTTGGTTTGTTTACTACACAGGCACTGGAAACTACGCTCAGCATAGAAAACCAATTTAAATTTATAACTTTCCAGGTTAAGCCTTCGGCAACTACTATTTCTCCCACGAAAAGCACGAAATATCACGAAAGTATGTTCTCACACAGAGCCGCTAAGTTCGCCAAGAAAAAGAAATATTCCTAAAGCAATACTCCTTTGTGTTCTTGGCGTCTTTGTGTGAGGAAAAAAGAAGTTTTTTGTCTTTTCGTGTGTTTCGTGGGCTCTTTTGAAATTCCTATATTACCAAATTATACATCTTTAATAACAAAATTCAAACCAAAATAAATTAGCTCTCTCCATTAGCCAATTCCACCTACGAGGTGGGCGGGTTGGGTCGACCGTGTCGATGCAGCCTGCCCTGCGGTCTGGGCCAGGGGCAGTAACACGGTTACTGCACTCCAAAAAAGAGCCAAACAGTCTAATACAAAAAATTGGGAATGCACCGCATGGCAAACAGGGAATCTAGAATTTTCATGATTTGTGGTAACACAGATGGGCATGAAGGTTTAACACGTTTTTTGCGAAGCAACCTGCCTACCGTCAAACAGGAATGCAATAAATTAGTGAACGAAGTGAAGTAATTTAACGTCTCGGAAATTCTACCTGTCTTCGTGTAATCACGCACAGGCAGGCAATCTATTGAAATATTTCAACTTACCCGCCAGAACGATGTCGGGCTGGTAAAAATTATTGTTTTGTTACAAGAGGTAGTCTGCAACTTCCACGGTAAATTCCATTTTGCGAAGCCACGCTGAGCGGGGCGAAGCAAAACCAAGAAGTTAGCGACTGAAGGAGCTAAATTCTATTAGTAAGAAAATCCTACACCGAAGGTAAGTAAATTAACCCTGTTATCCTCGGCATCGTTATTAGAATCCCTATCTCTATGATCATATCTTATCTCAAATGCGGAATATTTATTAAGTACAAATTGCACAGCAGCGCCAGCTTCCCATATTTCATCCCTTCTGCGGACAAATCCACTCGGGTCAATCTCGGTACCAACCACCACCTTCCCACTATTTCTGGTTCTATTATAAGATGCCTTTGGTGAAAAGCTTATCTCATCAACAAAAAGGAATCCTGGAATGTCCTTCCTTAAACGCATTTTTATCTCATTTGTCTCAGTAAAACTGCTGTTAATCTCATTCTCTGCCTCAATAAAGTTCTGCGTAAATGATGCTTCTATTTGTCTTCTCCCGGCGCTGATATTTAAATTGTCAAGCTTAAATCTAAATATTGAGGGCAGTGGCACAATTATGTCTTCTATATTAGCAGACAATGAAGTAACAAAACCTTTAAAATCCTCTGCGGTAGTCACATTATAATCTCTATTCCTGAAACCTGCATCGAACGTAATCGAGGTCTTACCTGTGCCCTGCCATGTAATCCCACCCCTTATATCATGAAAAT
Source organism: Candidatus Scalindua rubra (assembly GCA_001723765.1). Classification (GTDB taxonomy): domain Bacteria; phylum Planctomycetota; class Brocadiia; order Brocadiales; family Scalinduaceae; genus Scalindua_B; species Scalindua_B rubra. Next base: position 1,532 of record MAYW01000188.1, on the reverse strand, counting down.
GAGAATCGCTGTTAATAAGTTCTTCGTTTTTGTTCCTATCTTCCTCAAAATTGTTCTGTCCAAAATCATATTTTAGCTCAAAATACATTTTCGGCAGCCAACTTATTAATGCAGATGATAATTTGGCACCCACTATACTTTCATTCCTGTTAGCAACACCCCTATCTGCCTTACTTACCTGCTCAAATTCAACTTCTTCGTTTGAATAATGTAGTTCAGTTTTTAATTTTTCAAAGAAGAATGGTATACTTATTGACAAGCTTGCAAGGTTGTTCTTGTTTGGAATCCGAACGTCCGTATCCTGCGATGCAGGAGAATCTGTGTCTATATAGCGGTCTTTGAATGAAATATCTAAACCATTTCCAAATTTATAACCCAGTGTAGTATCTCCTCTGTGTCTCTGCACATTTTCACCGGCGTTATCATCATAATATCGCAATTCTGGCGCATATCCTGCCCTGAACGTTAAACCCTTTTCTATTGGTTGAGCCACTGAATAATCCCTTATGATACCATTTGTTATATCCCATCTATCAGCTTCCAACCAACCATGGGGATAAGAAACAAGTATTCCCGGTGTTATGCTAAGTATTTCATCTTTAGTCTCATTTAAAGAAGGTGAATTACCTGCTGCTGCACGGTCTGCTTTTTCCGAAGGAGGAAATCCAAAACCCTCTGTATTAAAGATATTATCGTCCCTTATGCCGTTTGTTATGAGGAACGTATGGAAATCTATCCCCTTCCCCAAAGGTACATGCACGTTACCCTGAGAGAAGGACTGTTGGACACCAGTCAATAGCACGGATAATGTTATTATGGTAATGGTAATATATTTATTCATAAGTCTTTGAGTCTCTATAACTTGTTGATAATAATATTGGATACTCGAACCTGGATGCTATTGCTTAGTTGCAAAAATAAATTACTAATCCTCACACAAAGAGCACAAAGATTGACTTTATTTGAGTTCTCCGTCCCTGGCCCAGACCGCTGGGCAGATCGCACCAGGGCAGGCTATAATTCTTATTATGGAATAAAAGAAAATTTCACACAGAGACACAGAGAGCACTAAGAAAACGAAATTTAAAAAAAAATAAAAAATAATGGTTTTTACCCTTTGTGTTCTTCGTGACTTCGTGTGAGGAATAAAGTCCAACTACAACTTTCCCAATCCTGACCTGTCCCTGATTTTCATCAGGACAGGCTCTAGGACAGGTCTCATTTTTCAGTCCTACCCGCCTAGGCGGGCATCATTACTTTGTGCCTCCGTGTCTTTGTGTGATTATTGTTTTTTATTAAAATGCTATACTCTTTTACATTCGTAGTGAGCAACTTAATGCAAAGTCAAAATAATGCAAAAAGAACATATGCTATGTTATGACTATAACGCCCTCCGGGCGTACTTTTAGTTTTATTCAATACATTTTATCGCTGTTGAGGCGCTAAGCGCCTACCACATTTTTGGCTTAAAGCTTTTATCATTTAATATGCTTACTGTCTCTCCACTCTGCCCTATAACAATAGCCCCTCAC
>MAYW01000187.1 GCA_001723765.1 Candidatus Scalindua rubra | reverse complement strand
CAATCCAGGGCATTGAATGTACACAGAGAACAGCCGGTGCAGTCGGCAGGTAGTAATGGTATGGGTTATCAGGCTCTTACATACTGCTGCAGGGCATCTCTTGTCTTTAATATGTGCCTCGTATTCGTTGCGGAAATATTTTAAGGTAGTTGCAACAGGATTTGGAGCAGTTTGGCCCAGCCCGCACAAACTAGCCTTTTTGATCTGCTCGGTCAATTCATCGAGGGCATCCAGGTCTTCCATTTCTGCTTTTCCGTCACATATCCTGGTTAAAAGCTCCTTCATTCTTAAGGTTCCGATTCTGCAGAAGGTACATTTTCCGCATGATTCCAGCTGAGTAAAACTGAGGAAATACCTGGCCAGGTCAACCATACATGTGGTTTCATCCATTACAATCATTCCGCCGGAGCCCATGATAGCACCGGTCGCATTTATAGAGGCATATTCGATTTTAGTGTCAAACAGCTTTTCAGGGATGCATCCTCCGGATGGCCCACCGAGCTGTACGGCCTTTAATGGTTTCCCTGATGAAGATCCTCCACCAATGTCTTCCAGTACATCCCTGATTTTTGTCCCCATAGGAACTTCAACCAGGCCTCCTTTTTTAATGGTTCCGGCAAGTGCAAATACTTTTGTTCCTCTGGAGTCTTCAGTTCCATAAGCGGCATAGGCTGCTCCGCCATTATTGATTATCCAGGGAAGGTTTGCCAGAGTTTCAACATTGTTGATAATGGTCGGTTTGCCAAATAATCCTTTAATAGCCGGGAATGGCGGTTTAAACCTCGGCATTCCACGTTCTCCTTCAATTGAGGCAATGAGCGCCGTTTCTTCTCCACAGACGAAAGCACCTGCCCCTTCCTTGATTTTAATGTCAAATGAGAAATCACTGCCAAGAATGTTATTGCCCAGAATATTCAGCTCATGGGCGTCCTCTATGGCCTTTCCGAAGTTTTTCACGGCCAGCGGATATTCTGCGCGGATATAGGCGTAACCCCTGGAAGCGCCTATGGCATATGCAGCTATCAGCATGCCTTCTATAATATTATGAGGGTCTCCCTCCAGAAGTGAGCGATCCATAAATGCTCCCGGATCTCCCTCATCTCCATTACAGATAAGATATTTAATGTCTGCTTCAGATCGTCTGGCAAAATTCCACTTGATATGTGTTGGAAACCCTGCACCACCGCGCCCTCTGATGTGCGACGTTTCTACCTCTTCAATAACCTGTTCGGGAGTCATCTCTTTGATTACTTTCTTAATGGCCTTATAACCGTCTCTTTCTTGATAATTTAATATCGAAGTAGGATCCAGGTAACCGACATTTCGCAGGGCAATCCTGGTTTGATGCTCCAGATATTGCCAATTGTCTGAATCTTGTTCTTCCGGTGAGAATATCAAATGATCCCTGGGAACGTTCCCTTCGCCCATATGGTATCGTATAATTTTAGGAACGGTTTGTTTCGTAACCTGTCCATAGATAAATTTATTGCCATTATTATCGTTTACCTCGGTGATTACTTCCTGGTGACACATGCCGACACAACCGACAGTTTTGATATTTATTTCCGGAGCATGTTTCTGAAAGGTTGCGATCACTTCCTTTGAACCTGCAGCAATGCCACAAGTCCCTTCTCCAACGATTACGTTAAGATTATTAGTGTCCATTATTCAACTTTCGATAAATAGTTTTGAATGTTACATATGGGAGTATTCCCAATTTGTTGTAAAAAAAAAAGCAGACTTCCTCCTGCCATCGTGCGGAAATACAAGGGGTAGAGTCCACATTTACGCTACATTATGTTAGTCACCATTTCATCATTCTGTTTAGCATGTTTTTTCAAAACCCTCTGTGCCGTAGCGCCTGTAAGGTTTCCGGAAACTTCGCCTGATATGACCAGTACCGGAGCCTGGCTGCAGCATCCGACGCAGGCTACTTTTTCAATGGTGTAGCTTCCGTTTTCAGCGGTATCCTGCTTTTCGTCAGTAATATTGAGAATGTGGCGCAGAGAAGTATCGAGTCTATCCGCACCTGAAACATGACAGGCAGTTCCGTGACATACTCGTATAATATGACGTCCGACAGGCTTTAATCTGAATTGAGAATAAAAGGTAGCAACGCCGTAAACCTGACTGCCTGTTATATCGGAGTTTTGAATTATCAGGTCCATTGCCGTCCTTGGCAGATAACCATATTCAGATTGGACTGCCTGTAGCAGCGGAACAGTTGATGATGAATCACTTCCAATCTTTTCTATCCAACCCAATATAACTTCAGGTTCTACTTTAGCTTCCAGTGCTTTTTCCATTTTTGTTGTTTCTTAATTGTCTCTGTCAATAAACAAAGAAATATAATGAGTCAAAAAAATCGCTCTTTTTGGTAAACCTTAATATCAAAACAAATGGCATAAATATGACAATTTTCTCATAATTGTCAAGGCAAATAGAAAATGTCAGGGGTTTCTCATAAATGCCATAATTTATTTTCATGCACATAAAAGTAAGCTGAAGGTTATGTCCAAATTATCCAACTAGTTAAAAAATTTTAAAATCAGCATTTTTGGTAGAAATGTTAACAAAACTGTCAATCCTTTCTAACAATTATACCTCTTTCAGCCAGATAATCCTTTACCTCAGAGACTTCATATTCCTTAAAATGAAATATAGAGGCAGCCAATGCGGCATCTGCTTTACCTATATTAAATACATCATAAAAATGCTCAAGGTTCCCGGCGCCACCGGAGGCTATAACGGGTATCTCCAGATTCTCGGAAATTGATCTTGTAAGTTCCAGATCATAGCCATCCCTGGTGCCATCGCAATCCATACTCGTAAGTAGTATTTCACCAGCGCCTCTTGATTCTACTTCTCTGGCCCATTCAATGACGTCTTTTCCGGTAAAAGTGCGCCCTCCATTTATGAACACCTCCCAACCGTCTCCTTTTCTCTTAGCATCAATGGCAACCACGATGCATTGACTGCCAAAGCGCCTTGACGCTTTATTTACAAAGTCAGGATCCTTTACGGCGGTAGTATTTATGGATACTTTGTCTGTACCGGCATTTAGAAGGTCTCTAATGTCTTCAATAGTTCGAATTCCACCACCAACCGTAAGCGGCATGAAGACTTTCTCAGCCGTATGCCCAACTACATCAAGAATAATGTTTCTTTTCTCATGTGAAGCCGTAATGTCAAGAAAGACTAATTCGTCCGCGCATTGTTGGTCGTACAACTCCGCAATCTCTACAGGGTCTCCAGAATCCCTTAATTCCAGAAATCTTGTTCCTTTTACCACCCTACCATCTTTAACATCAAGACAGGGTATAATGCGTTTGGCTAACATATGTTTTTTATGAATATTTCTTTCCCAATCACACGACAGAAAAGAGGATCCAATTTTTTTAACTAACCCTCTTGTCAAATTTTTGATGGTAGCTCGCACCTCTTGGTAATTTAGAGCTAAGTCTTAATGAGGAAAAGACCGTGGAATCAATGTTGTAGCCAATTTAGAGAAAAACAATTCAATATCTTCCCATTTAACATCCAATTTTACAAGAGGTTGTATATCCGGTTCTTTTCTGCTGTCTTCGAAAAAAGCGAGTGCTTTGATATAATGGTATAAACTGTCCTTAGGTATAGAAAATTTTGTACACACATCCTTCAATATATTTTCTATTTTGATAGAAGTATAATTCAGTATTGCATATAAATCATAGAAATCTTTCCGTGCCCCTCTATCTCCAATAGCGCCTATTTTCATAGCTGCAATATCTCGCAAAGAAGCAATAGAAATATTAGAATAAAATTCGAAGGGGCATAGTAAAGGGTATCCGTATTTAAACAAGCTGAATTGAACTTCTTTAACTTTACAAACTAAAGAGTTATTTTTAACGTCAATAGGAACGTAAGGGCCTAGCTGATTTAAGGCTTCGGATAATGGAGCTGCAAGAAAGTCATTCGGAGTAAAAAAATCCAGGTCTATAGAAATTCTGTGACCAAGGAAAAGGGATAAAGCGGTTCCTCCCGCAAGATAAACGCCACCTATTTTTCCTATAATGGGTCTTACATTAAGTAATAAATCTATTACTTCGTTGGGAACGGCGTTGGTTTTGAAAGACATCGAATTCTTGAGATTGGTATGGAAAAATAAACAGCCCAAAAATGGGCTGTTCTCTTTGACAGAAAACGGCTATCCATAACCACTTGTTTTATTGATTGCCAACCATAATTATCGAAAATCCATTGAATTCCTTCAAGCCCTCCACATTGAAGAATCCTTTCAATAATGAAAAACTTATGCTTTTCACAGTCTATGGATTTAAGAGGAACATCCCAAAAAGCCTGAACTTTATATTTTGTAATGATTTGAGATAAATTTTTACTCATATACCATTATTCCAATTGTGCACAAAGCGAATTAAGTTTTTTTGGCCTTGAAAAATATTATACCAGAAATTATGGAATGTTGAAATGATGTTTTTTACCTCGTTAGAGATCATGATAATTAATATTCTATATTACTTAATGAGAATCATGTTTCGTGAAGGATCCGTCCAAACAGCATGTCCGGGCGGGAAGGTACTGCGGACTAATCCCTCAATACTTTTTTTCTCTGCGTGCAGTGGTGAACTTCGATTAGTTTGTGGGTAAGGGAATGTTCTATTTAAAAGTCCTTTAAAGGACTGCTGGCCTTCGCATATAATTTCCTGGGTATTCTACCAGATAAATATGCTAAACGACCTGACTCACATGCCAGCTTCATTGCTTTGGCCATTTTAATGGGGTCTTTTGCCAGAGCGATACCTGTGTTCAACAATACACCCTCACAACCAAGCTCCATAGCAATGCTCACATCAGATGCAGTACCTACACCGGCATCAACTATAATGGGTACACTTAATGTCTCAAGAATAATCCTTATATTATTTGGATTTAAGACTCCCTGACCTGAACCTATTGGTGAACCTGCAGGCATTACGCTGGTTGCGCCAGCATCCTGAAGCCGTTTAGCAATTATCGGGTCATCAGAGGTATAGACGAGGACGGTAAAACCTTCCTTTACCAGTGTCTCTGTTGCTTTTAATGTGTCAACCGGATCAGGCAGCAGGGTGTCTTCATCACCCAACACTTCAAGCTTTACCATGTCTGAGATACCCATTTCTCGAGCTAAGAATGCTGTTCTAACAGCCTCATCGGCAGAATAACACCCTGCAGTATTAGGTAAAATTGTATATTTATCTTTATCAATATGATCGAGTAATGATTCTCCAGGTTTACCACCAATATTTGCACGCCTCACTGCTACAGTGATAACCTCTGCACCACTGGCTTCCAGGGCCTGCTTCATTATATCCAAGGTTTGATATTTTCCAGTACCTACAAACAACCTGGATTTAAACTCATATTTACCAAGCTTAAGAACTGTATCTGACATTTTATCCGCCACCAACAAATGTAACTATTTCTAAGCTATCATTTTCCACCAGCAATTTTTCACTGAATTGTGAGCGTGGAACTATTTTAAGATTTAATTCTACTGCAACATACCTCTTGTCAATATCAAAACTTTTGAGTAGATCTGATACGGAGATTCCCGTTGGATATTCTTTCTTTTCACCGTTTACGGTAATCTGCATAATAAACTTTGTCCTGCTTATTTGGTAAACGTAGAGATACTTTTACATTTTAAGAATAAAACTATTGTAATTTCGTATCATAACAAATTCAAGGAAAAAGAGATTTTGACAAGCTTTAAGCCCTCCGATATAATTTGAGACAAACTTCGTTTCCTAAATAATTAACACGAAAATAGATTCCCGTTTTCACGGGAATGACCGATAAATAAAGTTGCAAAATAACATTAAATGAAACAAGCTGTCATTCTCGACTCGATCGGGAATCTAGAATTTTTATAATTCATGGCGACCTAAAAGGTAACGAAGGTTTAACACAAAACGAATATGGTCCATCTTGTAATTCTTCATAACGGTAACCAAAACGCCATCAAAATCTAAAAGATGAGTTTGTCACATCAATCAACAAAATTACAAGAAGTAAGGGCTGAGATCTTATCACTGCTTAAGGTTCTTTATGATAAAGTTGATTTAGAAAGGAAATTCGGCGCAAAGTTTTTACAGTTAACTCCAACAGAGAAGATTCATACTTCTTCCGAAAAAGATGTAACCTCTCCACAACTTATACAGAAATCCCTTTTTGATGCCCATAAGGAAAAAGAAAAGGTTGAATTGAGCAAATCCGATAAGATTGAAAGACTTAAAGAATTAGAAGAGCAGGTAAATCAGTGTACTAAATGTGGATTATGCAAAAACAGAACAAACGTTGTCTTCGGGACCGGTGCGCCAGATGCAGATCTTATGTTTGTTGGAGAGGCTCCGGGTTATTATGAGGATGTACAGGGAGAACCGTTTGTTGGAAGAGCGGGGCAGCTCTTAACCAAGATTATAGAATCAATAGGTTTGAAAAGAAGTGATGTTTATATTGCCAATATCCTGAAATGCCGTCCACCGGAAAATAGAAATCCTACCGCAAATGAAATAATTTTATGTAAACCACATTTGATTGAGCAAATTGACATAATACGTCCAAAAGTAATATGCGCATTAGGAACATTTGCCGCACAGACGTTGCTTGACACTAAAGAAACTATAGGCAAATTACGGGGAAAATTCCACGACTTTCAAGACACAAAACTTCTGGCGACATATCACCCTGCATACCTACTGCGAAATCCCAATGACAAGAAAAAGGTCTGGGAGGATATAAAAAAAGGTGCGTGATTTCCTGGCGTGATCTATTCACCAGCCACAAAGACCTACCTGAACGATGGCAGGCGGGCATAGGGACATCAATTTTAGGCAAAGTAATGGTTAGGGGAAATAAGGTTGATATAAATTTAAATATCTTTCTCCGTTATCCGGAAAGATAGTAACTACACGTTTACCTTTCCCCAATTCTTTTGCAATGTGCAATGCAGCGAATGCAACCGCACCTGATGAAATGCCGACCAGTAAACCCTCCTCTCTAGCAAGTCGAATACTTGTCTTAAATGCATCTTTATCCGTTACTGGAATAATTCTATCTATTATTTCTACATTGAGTATCTTTGGTATAAAACCTGATCCAATGCCCGTTATGTTATGAGGACCTGGTAGCCTTCCAGATAAAACTGCCGAATCTTTGGGTTCAACTGCTACAATTTGAATATCTTTTTTTCTTTCTTTAAACACCTCACCAACACCCGTTATAGTTCCACCTGTGCCTACACCGGATACAAACGCATCTAATTCTCCTTTTGTTGCCTGCCATATTTCTTCAGCGGTGGTTTTTCTATGGATTGCGGGATTGGCAATATTGTTAAATTGTTGTGGCATATAACAGTTTTTGTATTTTTCAGCCAACTGTTCAGCCTTACGAATTGCTCCGGGCATACCCTCAATAGACGGTGTAAATTCTATGTCGGCGCCATAAAGATTAAGCAAAGTTTTCCTTTCGATAGTACAATTATCAGGCATTGTCAATAGTAGTTTATAACCCTTTATTGCGGAAATGAATGCTAATGAAATTCCAGTGTTTCCGCTTGTGGCCTCAATAATAGTATAACCTTTTTTCAGTTGACCATTTTTCTCAGCAGCTTCGATCATTGCCATGCAAATTCTATCCTTAACACTACCGCTGGGATTTGCACATTCTAACTTTGCTAAGATTTCAGCATGCCCTTTTTCAACAATCTTATTAATGCGCACTAAGGGTGTGTTGAAGATCAGGTCGCTTGTTTTGCTTATGTTATCTTTCATAATTTCCATTTTGGACATAGATAAACACAGCGCAGCAAAGCCGCAACCAAAACTACTCTCGCCAAGTTCAGAGAAAAATTACAATAAACAAATTCCAAAATACAAACAAATCCCAAAATCTAATACCAAATAACCAAAACGTTTGGTTTGTAATTTCTGAACTCTGGAGCCTATCAGGAAAAAGGTTCGGTTTTTGATCATTGTATATTGTTTGTCATTTGTTATTTGAAATTTGTGATTTAACCACTTGTTTTCAAATAACTTAGCAAGATTACAGCTTAAAAACATTGCTAAAACTCGTCCTCATGAAAATGGGGAAAACAAGGTTTTACACATTTGTATTATAAGGATTTAGGGCTCGGCCAAGAAAAAACTAAACAGTTCAAAAGATTTTGCTTTATATCATTTAAAAGATTCGAAT
>MAYW01000186.1 GCA_001723765.1 Candidatus Scalindua rubra | reverse complement strand
CTTTCTTAAGAATGTAGATGCCAAACCTTTCTCGGAACATAAGCCTGGAGGAAAGGCCGGTTTGATTGCGGCTAGTGTTGTCTCATCAGCAGTATATTTGCCATTTAAGGCAGCTTATGCTGTTCTGGGTGGGATAACGAGTGGATTAACTTATGGTGTGAGTCTGGCAAAAGAAGCTGAGACCGCAAATAAGATTGCCGTAAAGTCTTTTACCGGAGACTGGTATATTCATCCCAATATACTGACGGGTGATGAGGAGTTAAATTTCAGTGGACCAGATGATAGAACGCCATAAGCTATATTACTACTCTTTAAAACCTTCTTTTTCCCATGTACTTAAGGACAAGTTTTAGGAAGTTTTTTGCGTCTTATAAAAAGTTAAAAGTGCCTAAAGTTACTTCAAACTTGGCTTCGGCGTGAGTTTGGTCGAACGCTAAGCTGAGCGGTTGCGGCTTTGCCACACTATGGATATAGCATCTCAAGTACCGGGTCAGGTTTTTTGTTCTACCTGTAAAACTTGAAGTTGAATCTCTGCTTCCATTTTTCCGTCAATATCAATGACGGTTAAATAATTGCCTGTCCTCGTGAATTTCAACTGTTGAATATTAAGGATGTGATTAGTAGTAACGAAGGAAGATATTGATGGTACTGATACCTTTATAGCAGAATCCACAGTTTTGAGCGTAGGATTTCCATCTTCATCCATAAATTTGATTTTTATTGTGTGCGGACCTTCTTCAATTTTGGTCCATAATATTTGTAATGCTATTGAACATTGTGATTTGACAACAGGAAGTTGATGCGTTTTGATTGTGTCAAAGGTGCCGAGGATACAAAGTTTATTTTGATACTCTATTGCAGAATCGCATAATACAGCCACCTGGATGTTCATTTTTTTCTATGGAAACCTTATTCTGCTTGCCTGCAATGTTATTAAGTTATTTTTGGTCGAGCCCTGTTATAACTAAAAATTCCGTCACATTGAAAGACCTCCCTTTCAGGAATCCAGAAATGGACTCCTCCCGAAAGGGAGGGAATATCTACTGCGATTGTCAACTATAGTGGAAGCCTAAAGGCATCGGCGTGAGCTCAGCCGAACGGCTTCCGCTACATCTCCTGTTTAGGTTAATTATCTTCCCGCCAGTTTTATAAAGTCAGGGTCGTTTCTGTAGTTTGCAAAGTCTGGTACTTGTTGTAATGACACTTTATACTGAGGGTTTAATCTCAACGCTTCTTTTAATGCACTCAACATCTTGTCCTTTTCTTTCAGAAGGGAGTATGCACACGCCTTATTAAACCATGCAGCATCAAATGCCGGATGTGTCTGTATTGCTTTGTTATAAGACTCAATTGCTTCCTCATGTTTTCCAAGTTTATCAAGGACGAGACCTTTGTTGTTAAGAGCTGCAAAGAAATTTGGATTGACTGTGACTGCCTTTTCAAATGCGAAAACAGCCTCTTGTAATCTTCCAAGATCTTCGAACACAAAGCCTTTATAATTCCATGCCTCATAGGAATTGGGATTTAGCTTTGTTACCCTGTCAAATGCCTTTAGCGCTTCTCCTAATTCACCAATCCTCACGACGGCGAGTCCTTTGTTCATCCAGGTTGCATAGGAAGTTGGGTCTATATTAACGGCTTTATCAAACTCTGCTGCTGCCTCTTTAAATTTTTGAATACGGACAAAGGCAAGACCTTTTTTATTCAAAGCCTGGTATTTGATCTTTCCCAGACGGGGAATTTCATAAGCCTCATTATCTGAAATTATTTGTATAGTCATATCATAGGCTTTAATTGCACCCTTTATCTTTTCTAAATTTGTAAGCACATCACCTTTAGTATTCCAGGCTTGGGGATAATCGGGTTTAAAGTTTAATGCTTTTTCTATTTCTGTCAATGCCTCTGGATACTTTGCGAGTTTTATCAACTCAAGGGCCTTGTTTGTTATCGTTTCGTATGAATCTGGCTGAATCTTGATGGCATGTTCGTACGCCTCAACGGCTTTACTATGGTTGGTGGCATGGGAATAAGCAAGTCCTAAATTACACCAGGCACCGTAGGAATTTGGGTCTATTTCCAGGGCTTTTTTATAAGCCTTTATAGTTTCATGATATCTGCCAAGTTTGTCGAGTGATAAGCCTTTACCATTCCATGCAGCGTATGAATCGGGTTTAAGCTCTATGGCCTTATTAAATGCCTCTAAAGCCTTTTCATCTTCTCCAAGATCAGCAAGTGTAAAGCCTTTATCCGCCCAGGCAGCATGTTCATCTGGTTTTATCTCGATTGCCTTGTCATAGGATTTAACTGCATCCTCATACTTTCTTATACGAACGTAGGCATTTCCTTTATTAACCCATGCTTCGTAAAAATCTGGTTTTATGGATATTGCCTTATTATACGCATCAATTGCCTCCGTTCTTCTATCCGGTATTCGTGCGAGGGTAAGCCCCTTATTGTTCCATGCTTCATGTGAATCTGGTCTTAATTCAATAATCATGTCATATGTCTCTATTGCCTCTTCATATCTACCGATATGGTCAAACACATTTCCTTTTTTAAAGAGAGCTTCGATAAAGTCTGGTTTGAGATATAATGCCTTATCAAAGGCAGAGATTGATTCTTCATATTTCGTATTATGGTCTAGGGCATTACCCTTCACAAACCAGGCTTCATGATTATTTGGTTCTATCTTGACTGCTTGATTTAGCGCTGTTACTGCCTCTTCATATCTGCCAAGTAAATCAAGGGCTATGCCTTTGTTGTACCATCCTTTGAATGAATCGGATTTCAACTTTATTGCCTCATTGTAGGCTGTAAGCGCTTCATTGTACTTCTTTTTGACAATCAGCCTATTTCCTTTAACAATCAACTCGTCATGTTTGGAAATACCCTGAGCTGTGAGAATAGCATTATTGAGAGAAAACAATACAAACAAGGTTAAGAATGAGAAGGAAATTCTTTTTAACATGGCACACCTCACTTTCACGAATTTAAGCCATTTATATTGAATAAAGTGTAGCGGAGGTCTTTAGACCTCCAATAAACGTAACTTGCCTATTCGTATATATTAACACAAAATTTAAAACATTGTTGCGATTAGATACCGGTCGTCGTGGAAATCTGAAGCTTCCGCTACAGTCGACCATGTAACTTGATTGTATAGGAATTTCCATTCCTGACCTGCCCGCCAGAATGCTTGTCGGGCTGGTCGTCAGGACAGGTTATTGTATGTATCGGCTTCGTATCAACCGGTTATTGTATGTAACTCATGGCTTTAGCCTTGATGATGCAATAAGATACATCCTTGTCATTCTAAGCCCTTCGCCCCATGTCATTCTGAGCGAAACGGAGAGAAGCGAAGAATCTCTCGTTAGTAAACCAATGATGTTTTGTGAGGTTAGTGAAGTCTACATAAAGAGATTCTTCGGCAAAGCTGACTAAGCTAAGCTCAGCTTTGGCTTAGCCCATGTCGTTCCTCCCTCAGAATGACATGTTAGCGTTATGCAAAAAAGTCCGCCCATAGGGGGGTTAATTTATCAACGCTCCTGATCTGCGGTTAACTGTACGCTCATAATGTTTTCTATGTTTCCATCTTCTAATTTATAAGGTAAGATATAACCACGTCTGGTAACAAGCTTACCAGTGTAAGTGATTGTATCGCCTTTTTTTGTTTGCAAGACTTCATCATCTTTTTCAATATCAAAACACAATTCGACATCAGTGCCTTCTTTGTGCTTTATTCCCATCCTCAGACCACTAATCCTTCCTTTTCCTCTAGACATAACCTCTCCTGTCCATCTAACATATTTATTTTTATATTCTTCCCATAACTTATCCTTTTGTGATTCAGTCATATTGTTTTCCTTACCAAAAATTTCATCGAGTTCTTCGAGGGATAACTTTATGAATCCATCTGTAGTTTCTGCAATTTCTATATCTTCCTTTTCAATAACTTTTGGCGCCATTGATTCTGTCATTGCAATCTCAGGTTCGATTATTGCTACATTATCAATGTCATTTTCAATGGGCAAGCTAGAATACGAAATTTCCAATGTGTTTTCTTCATCTTCAGATATTATCTTATCACCAATTTTTTTTATACTAACATCCTCAATGCTACATAGGAGATTTCTACCAAACAATTTTGCTAATTTACCTGTATAGGTTATATTATCTCCTCTTTTAATCACTTTAACGATGCCTTTTTTGTCTTCATCAAATCTTAACTCAATGTTTGTGCCAAATTTATGTTTGATGCCAACTCTGTTCCAATCATTCTTGCTCAGGCCCTTGTGATTAACGACACCCTCCCATCTTATATGCTTTCCTCTGTAATTATTCCATAATTCTTCTTTTCTTGATTGAGTTATACTACTGTTCTTGCCAAAAATTTTGTTTAGGCCATCAAAAGAGACACCAATTTCTCCTTCAGAAGATTTCTTTAATTTCGTAGATGTATCTGTAATATGAGAAGACTGTAAAGATAATGTAGCCTCCCGCTCTAATTCACTTTTTAATTCCTCAACTGACATATCATTAATTGTCTCGATATTTGCATCTTCTAGTTTAAAAAGTAAGTTCCTGTCAAATAGCAATGACAACTTGCCTGTATAAGCAATACTGTCCCCTTTTTTTATCATCTTAACAATATCCTTCCGGTCTTCATCAAATCTTAACTCAACATTTGAACCTACATTATGCCTGATGCCAACCCTGTTCCAATCACCCTTGCTCAAGCCCTTGTGATTAACGATACCCTCCCATCTTACATACTTTCCTTTATATTTATGCCAGGATTCTTTTTTTTGTGAATCTGTGAGAGTGCTATAATTACCAAAAATATTAAATAAATCATCAAATGAAACATTTACAAACTCATTTGTTGTCTCTCCTATTGGGAAATCAAAACCTTTAAACAAAAAGGAAGGTTCTTCCTCGGCAAAAATAAAAGTTGATATGAAGAAAATTGAAGATAAAATCCCTGATAATAGAAGTATTATATACCGCATATAAATTAGTTCTCTCCGTTCACCATAAATTGGCGAGCTTCACTCGCCAATTTAAATGCTATTGAAAATTTGCTCTGGAGTCAAGGACTTTTAGGTTTATTTTTTTCACTTTGATAAATATCCAGAAATTTTAATGGTATAAAAATGAAGATAACATGGTTTATAACACTTTTAATATTTCTCCAGTTCATTTTGCTTAGTTCAGGAAAAATACTTGCAGGTATAGATTCCCTTGAAAATTTACCCCGTAAAATCCAGAAAGCTTTGGACTTCAGGCCGGAGATAAATGGTAAGGCAGATCCCGTTGAAACATGTTTCTACGGGGTAAAAGATAAAATAGGAAAAAGCCCTGTCCTTCAAGGCAGGGATATTCGGGGTTCACAAAATATCCCAAATAGCAATGTACGATATTCTGATGATAAATTATTTCAGGATTTGATGCAGGTTGACGATGAATCCCTGGATATTGCGAAGATGTCATTACTTATTGCAAAGGAAGAATGTACAGAAATTAAGATAGGGGATTATGTGGAGTGTATTGATTGGTATGCAAGGATGATAAAGACACGAATCTTGAATAATAACAAAAAAGAGTCGATAGTTAAGATTATGAATGAGTTTCTGTTTAATGAAATCGGATTTACATATGTTCAAACTGGTAATCTGGAAGATTTATATTTGAACAACGTAATCGACAGAAGAAAAGGGAATTGTGTAGGGATGTCTATCCTTTATCTATCTGTAGCAGAGAGGTTAAGATTACCATTGTTTGGTGTGAATGTCCCTGAACACATTTTTATCAGGTATGATGATGGTGAAACAAGGATAAATATAGAAACAGGACATGAAGGGATGAGTCTGCCAGATTCTTTTTATATAACTCATAGCATAGAACGGTTTGATAAGGAAAGTGTAAAAAATGGGTGTTATTTACGAAACCTGACTAAAAAGGAAGTAGTTTCAAATGTATTTTTAAATCGTTCTAAAATAAGAAGAGAAAATGGGAATCTTAAAGAAGCATTGGATGATTGTAATAAGGCTATTTTACTAAGTCCCAGAAACCCAGGTGCTTACTGTAATCGAGGTGTGATATATGAAAAAATGGGAATGATTTCTCAAGCAATAGGAAATTATAGTAGGGCAATATCTCTCAACCATGAATATGCTTCAGCATATTATAACAGGGGCTCGGCTTATGGAGTAGAGGGTAAGTTAAAGAAGTCAATCGAAGACTTTGATAAGGCTATCGCGATTAATCCGGGTTTTACACTTTCCTATTATAATAGGGCAATAGCTTATAAGAAGATTGGTCAAGTGGAGAAGGCAATACAAGATTACGATAAAGTAATTGATATAGATCCTGATTTTGCGCAGGCATATTGTAATAGAGGTGTTGCTTTTGCTGAAACAGGCAGGTTTGATAGTGCGATTAATGACTTTAATGAGGCAATAGAAATAGATCCTGAACTTGGCGATGCATATTTTGCCAGAGGAATATTATTTGCTGATACAAAAAAGCTTAAAAAAGCAATTGAAGACTTTGGGGAATGTATTAGATTGTCTCCAGGTAGAACCTTTGTCTATTATTTAAGGGGAAAGGCGTATAAGGAAATAGGCGAAACTGAAAAAGCCATTCAAGATTTTAATAAGGCAATAACTATTAGACCTTATTATGCGGGATTATATGTGGATAGGGGAATTCTTTTGTTTCAAACAGGCAGGATTGACGAAGCTATAACTGACTTTGATAAGTCACTTGAATTATTTCCCAAAAACCCGATTGCTTTTAGGTATAGGGGTGAGTCCTTTAAGAAGAAAGGTCAGTTTAAAAAAGCGATAGAAGATTTTAAATCGTTCTTAGAGATAGCTCCTGATTCCCCTGATGCTGATATTATTAGAAATGAAATACGGGAATTGAAGTAATTGTTCAGTAATATATGAAAAACCTTTCTTTCGCCATCACCTAAAGGAAGGGAAAGGGGGATGTATCGAAATTCTTTTAAAGATTTTTAATGGGAAGGTAAAAACAAGGCGGAATCTAAGATCTAAGGGGTCAAGATCTAAGGGGTCAAGATCTAAGATCTAAGGGGTCAAGTCTCCCCTTGACTGCATAACTTTTTTATCTTTGCATATTGTTTTTTAAGCTTTGTATTTTTCTTCATTTTCTCTTTCAAACGAAAATTACTTGATGATACAGTCTTGTAAGATATTATTTTATATCTTTTTGCAATCTCAGGGAAACTTAATCCAGATAATTCACGTGATAATGATATTGCAAATAATCGTGGTATATTCTGCTCGCCTCTCCTGGTTTGACAAAGCATACTTTCTTCTATATTAAATACTTCACATACTTTTTTGTTAATTATCTTAACTTTCCCTTCTCCGAAAATCATTCTTTTTTCCTTTATTTCTAAATTAGACTCCTTGTCATTCTTTATAAATTTTCTTTTTATCATTTCAAAAAAATTGTCATTGCCTAATATTGTGCTTTGAAACTTTTTGGAATAAAACCTCAAAACATCATCATCTATACTAGTATCCATAAACTCCTTATACGTTTTTATTGCTTCCCTCTTCCTGTTTGAGAAATAAGCAAGCATATTATTAATATCTATCCATTCATTAACGGTTTCTCCTTTAAGATATAATGGATGGCTGCTCCACTTATAATTGTCCAAATTATTGACTATTTTTGCTTTTAATGGATTTTGATGGACATATTTTACTACCTGACTCAGATACACCTCTGCCTGAATCAGTATAGCTTTATATCTTCCCCTGAATAATGTTCCGTCTCTTTTGTATTTCCTGTTATATCGTTGTGTATAAATTCCGTTTAAGTGTCTCATAAATCTGGACAGATTACCCTCTGAAGTATTAACAACTATGTGATAATGGGTACTCATAAGACAGTATGCTGAAATATATACATTAAAAAGACGGCATGCTTCTTGAATCACTTGCATGAAAAGATCGTAATCTTCATCTTTGGAAAATATTCGATTACGGTTTGCTCCTCGATTCATTACATGATACCATGCGCCTGGATATTCTATTCGTAAAGGTCTCGCCATGAGTGACATTATAAGGTATCTAAGTAATTACCCAATATCTTGTGGGATTTCCATTTTATTATAGAGGGGAGTTTAAGTAGGGTCAAGCACCGGTTGTCCATTTTCAATTATTTCAGCGAGGGGTGGTATTTTTTGCAGATTATAAACACGGTCCCGAACATAATCCCAAAAAGTAATTCCTTGCTTCCTGCAGGTAGCCATCAGGCTTAAAAA
>MAYW01000185.1 GCA_001723765.1 Candidatus Scalindua rubra | reverse complement strand
AAAACTGATTAAAAAAGGTTATTCTTAGTTATTTTTAATATTCTTAATATTGATATAAAGAATACGTTGATTATGGCGGTTGTTGCCCTAATCTCAATAGGATGCGCTTTTATATTTGTAACAAGGATTTATTCCTCTAAAGAGGTCTTTGATATACCAAACGCAGATGCCACTATTGTTGATGATACTAGTAATATACCGAAAAAAAACATAGAGGCAAAACCAGAGAAAAAGAAGGAAGAAGCGAAAAAAGTAAAGAGTGAGAATACAGAAAAAGGCAAAGATAGCGGTATTGATAATGATAAAAAGGGCAATGGCATTATGGGCAGTATTTTAGTGCCAATGGATAGTATTGTAGTAAATCTTGGGAGTGTTGATAGCAGGAGATACTTGAGGGTTATTATCAATCTGGAGGTAAAAAACGATGAAATCCAAAAGATGATTTTGGGAAATAAAGTAATTTTTAGAGATAAGCTGGTTTCCTATCTTTCAACGAAAAATGCGAAAGAGATAGAAACGCAGGCTAGTCAGTTAAAGATGAGATCAGAAATAAAAGACATTCTTAACGAGCTTTTAGGAATCTCTAATGCAGTCAAGCAAGTATATTTTTCTGATTTTATTGTACAATAAATTATGGCAGATATAGAAAGCGCAATTCTCTCTACCGATGAAGTTGAACGTTTATTGGAAACTTTTCATGAAAGTCAGGGTCCTACTGTCCAAACTGACTTAGGTGAAGGAGATGAAAGGATAAGATATTATGACTTTAAGAGGCCCAACACAATATCGAGAGACAAGAAGCGTATGTTGCAAAAGTTATTTGAGACTACCGCCTATCGTATAGGCAGGGATATCTCAAATTATCTAAGGTCTTCCGTAAAGGTTAGTCTGAATTCGATAGACGAATTGAGTTTTGAAATTTTTAAAAATACATGTTCGGAACTCATTTTCATCAATATTCTTAGACTGAAACCGCTGAAGGGCTATGGATGTCTTACATTGGATATGGGTCTATGTTTATCTATTATGGAAAAGGCATTTGGAGGTTCGGGAAAATCTCAAAGTGAAATACGAAAACTAACAGATACGGAAATGGCAATTCTTGAGAACATAGTAAAAATCATAATAGAAAAATTAAATATTTCATGGAAACAATATGATGATATGAGCTGGGGGATTTCTGATACAACAATGGAACCTAGATATCTTAATATTGCTACAGATGCAGAAGTTGTATTGGTGGCCTCCTTTGCGATTAATTTAGAGTACAGTTTTGGCGAGATGAAATTATGCATTCCTGTTTCGGTTATGGAAGGTATGTGGGAAAAATTTCACAGTGATAATCCATCAGATTCAAATGTGAATGCTAAAGAAGATGCTGAGAAACTTAATAAATTAGCAAAGGATTTTAAAATTGTAGTGACAGGTGTGTTAGATGAGGCCAATGTTACTGTAAGTGATATAGCAAATCTTAAAGAAGGTGATGTGTTAAGACTGAATAATAAGATTACAAATAATCTAAAAATTGCTGTAGAGGGAAAAAATAAATTTTATGGAAAATTAGGATTGTTCGGTTTAAAAAAGGCCATACAAATTACTGCATTAATAGAAGATGAATCTACCTAATTAATTTACAAAGGGGAAATTATATGGAAAACAAGACAACTGAAGATCAGAAGATGTCTACTCAAGACATAGGTAATAAAGAAGCTATAAAATCTGTCGAATTCTCTGCTCTAGAGCCGGTACAATCAAAACCTGGAGAAAGAAATATGAGTAATATAGATATGCTGATGGATATAAAAATTCCTGTCATTGTGGAACTTGGACAGACTGAAATGTTAATGCGTGACATTTTAGCATTGTCTCCAGGAGCAATAATTGAGCTAGATAGTTTAGCAGGAGAACCTGTTAAGGTAACGGTTCGCGGTAAAACTATTGCGCATGGAGAAGTGGTTGTTGTTGATGAAAATTTTGGCGTAAAGATAACAATGCTCATAGATCCTCAAGATAAGATTAAGGGCATGGGATAAGAGAATTTCTTTATTTGATTTGATGGTCTTTATGCTTTTTATACGTAATTATTCCTTACCGGAATCCTCCCGAAAGGCCCGCCTGCCATCTGTCGGGCAGGGAGGTTATAACCCTGCTTTCGGAGGGAATCCAGAACTTCACTCCATTCTTCAAACCTCCACCACAAACCCTCAAATCTTTCCTCTATTTAACACGAAAATAGATTCCCGATCTAGGTCGGGAATGACAATTTGTAGTGTCCTATATTATTTCCACAATTCAATCCCCATTTACATGAGGACATGTTTATCTGTCATTCCCGAGGAATACCTACTTGGGAAGCAAACAGGGAATCTGATCCTGACTTTCGTCAGGACATGTTTTCATCCTTCGTGGTGTCCTGAAAGGGCATGGAGGTTTATCACAAGAGACAGTATGCATTTTAAAGTGCAATCCCATTTTGCGCAGCAAAATGCCATAAATTAGTGAACGGAGTGAACTAATTTATTTGTTTAAGAAAACTACGATTAGTCTAAAAAGACTACGCTAGAATTTGTACTAAAAGCACACCTATGTAAATAGTTTACGTGTTCAGGTCAAAAAGAATATAAGTCGTTGTGTATTTGCAGGATAGAGCAATGCATGATGTCAGAAATATTAAGAAATATAATGGTATATTATTTGCGATTATTTTTAATATATTATTTTATTTTTAAAAAACCTGTCGATCTGATTTAGATCAGGTGATTCGTATTATGAGAAAAACTATATTAAAGAGGGTTTATCATAAGTCTATTTCAGTTTTGTTCCTTATATTAGTATGTGCTTTGTTAACTTTTGTTGTAGTACAAAGTAATATCTTCGCAGAGGAGAAGGAAACAGAATCCCACTCTCTCCCCCTTTCTCAAAGGGGGATTAAGGGGGATTTAACCCTTTTTCAAAGTGGGATTGAGGGGGGGTCTGGTGGATTAGATGGGTATACAAGAGTTGCAAGCACATTGCTTATAGTCATAGCATTAATATTTGCTACAGTATTCGTGCTAAAAAAGAAATATGGAGTAAAAACAAATATAGGACGAGGCAAGAAGTTCATAAACATAATTGATTACACGCCAATGGGCGTAAAAAAATCAATATTTTTAGTTAAAGTTCCCGGAAAACATTTATTGCTTGGTGTCACTAATGACAAGATTGCACTACTAACTGAGATTGCAAGCGAAGATATATCTGATAATGGGGAAACTGTTAACAAGAGTGAATTTCTAAACTATATCAAGAAGTCGTTATCTCAGAAACAAATATGAAATATTTTTTTGGTTTGTTAAAGATTGTAATATTTTTTGGAGTTGTTTTATTTCTCGTACAGACGGTAGAGGCAAGTGGGGCGTCTAACGGCCCCATGAAGATGTCTATAAGTATGGGTGACCTTAATAAACCAAAGGAGATTGCGGGTGTTGTAAAGATCCTCTTGATAATGACTTCATTCACAGTCTTACCGGGTTTGTTAATGGTTATGACCTCTTTCACGAGGATTATTATTGTGCTGTCATTTGCAAGGAAGGCCTTGTCATTCCAACAAATGCCACCTAATCAGATTCTAATAGGCCTCGCACTCTTAATTACTTTTTTTGTGATGTTTCCTGTATTTAAGGAAATCAACGAAGAGGCTGTTCATCCATTCATGAATGAAGAAATTACGCAGGGGGAGGCGTTTGATAGAGGTATGAGTTCACTAAGAACCTTTATGGCAAAACAAACGAGAGAGAAAGACATAGCGTTGTTTTATAATATTTCGAAAATGGAGAGGCCAAATTCACTTGATGATGTTCCTGCTCACATTCTGTTGCCGGCATTTGTGGTTAGTGAATTAAAGACTGCCTTTCAAATGGGTTTTGTCGTCTATTTGCCTTTTATAATAATAGATATGGTTGTTGCTAGTGTTTTAACTTCAATGGGTATGTTTATGCTTCCGCCAATGATGATATCCATACCGTTTAAGATTGTTTTATTTGTATTGGTTGATGGTTGGCATTTGGTTATTCAATCGTTAGTTTCAAGTATTAGATAAATTAGTTCACTTCGTTCACTAATCCTGACCTGTCGTCAGGACAGGTTTATGGCATTTTGCTTCGCAAAATGAGATTCCACTTTAAAATGCGTATTATCTCTCGGAATAAAACGGATAAGTTTTGTAAGGTATAATATTTTAATAGTTTCTGTAGGGTGGGCATTGCCCACCTGTCAGAGCTACGAGGGAATATGGGACAGGATATAGTAGCTTTTCTTGGTAGGGAAACAGTAATGGTTACAATAATGATCATTGCGCCACTCATCGGAACGGCGTTAGTAGTTGGTCTTATAATAGGAATATTTCAAGCGGCCACAAGTATCCAGGAGCAGACTCTTACGTTTTTGCCAAAACTATTTGCAGTTTTTGGAGTATTTATTTTAGCTTTACCATGGATATTACGAAAGTTAATCTCGTTTGCATCAATGCTTTTGGGAAATCTTTCTAATTACACTTTTTAAATAATGTTACTAAATATTATTAACCTTCTTCCTTTATTTACTATAGTACTATTCAGGACAGCCAGCGTCCTTTTCTTTTCTCCAATTTATAATCAAACAAACATACCTATGATAGTAAAGATAGGGCTGTCACTTGTGGTTGCGTTTGCTATATTTCCTACGATAAATGCTTCTCAGCAAACGTTACCTGACAATTTGATATCTTTTATCATTTTAATTTTTAGGGAAGTTGCAATTGGCTTCATAATTGGTTATGGAGCAACATTGGCATTCGGCGCCTTTGTTGTGGCAGGGGAGTTAATAAGCGGTGAGATGGGTTTACATATGGCACAGATAGTTGATCCATTATTCGGAGATCAGGTAAGTCCAATTTCACAAATACTTCAAATAGTAGGATTCCTTTTGTTTCTGGCAATAAACGGTCATCATTGGTTAATAAATGCTCTGGTTCTCAGTTATAAAACCGTACCCATAACAGAGTTTCTTGGATCAGGTGTAACAATAGGCAAGATGGTACAATTGTTTGAGGGATTGTTTGTATCTGCAATCAAGATAGCAGCTCCTATTATGATTATTCTAGCCCTTGTTGTGGTAATTTCAGGATTAATCGGCAGGTCTATGCCAGAGATAAACATATTTTTGGTTATTTTCCCATTGAAGATTATTATTGGTTTTGTACTTTTGGCTTTGACATTCCCATTTATTACACGTGCAATGGAATATTTATTAAATATTCTTCGTAAAGATATATTTAGCCTGGTAGGAGGTATGTAACCAATGAAACCAACTGAAGAAAGGACAGAACCCGCAACTCCCAAAAAGAAACGAGAAGCTCGTAGTAAAGGACAGGTAGCAAGGAGTCAAGACGTCAATACTGCCATGATGTTGTTGTTCGGGGCGTTAGTTATATTTTTTCTAGGAGGTTCTATGGTAGGACACATAAAAGATACGATGACTATGCTCTTGAGTAATCTTTTTTTTGAGAGATTTGATATTGAAATCCTACAATCCTTAACATCTGATATTTCTGTTAGAAATATAAAAGGTCTTCTTCCAATATTGGGTGGATTCTTCATAATCGGCATAATAAGTTCTTACTCTCAGATTGGTTTCGCTTTTAGTCCTAAGGCGCTTATCCCGGATTTTAAGAAATTGGATCCTATTTCGGGTATACAAAAGCTTGTATCAAGGAGGTCGTTGGTTAAGCTTGCATTTTCTCTTGTGAAATTGTCAATAATGGCGCTTGTGGCTTATTATTCTATAAGGAAGGATATAGAACCATTAATGGAATTGGTAAGTATGAGAGTGGAAGGTATTTTTAGTTCTGCTACTGGTTTGATATTCGCTCTTACATTGAAGATTGCAATCATCTTATTGATTATGTCTCTTATTGATTTTATGTACCAGAGATGGCAGTATGCAAAGGATTTGAAGATGACTAAAAATGAGGTTAAGCAAGAGTCAAAACAAATGGAAGGAGATCCTTTAATAAAATCCAGAATTAAGACTGTTCAGCGTCAGATGTCAAGTAAGAGGATGATGAACGAAATCCCCGAAGCAGATGTGGTAGTCGCTAATCCGACACATTATGCCGTAGCGCTTAAATATGAAGCTACTACAATGAATGCGCCGAAGGTTATTGGGAAGGGCGCAGATCTCGTAGCATTAAAGATAATTGAGATAGCCAAGGATAAAGATATTCCCATAGTTGAGGACAGGATTCTCGCACGAATTTTATATACTACAGTTGAGATTGGCAATGAAATACCTCCTAAACTTTATCATGCAGTTGCAAAGGTACTTTCATATGTTTATGAATTGCGTAATATCGTCAGGAGATAATTAAGGAAGAAACATAGTGGTTGAAAAAGAATTAAATGTGCCAAGAAGCGCAACAGGGTCACTACTTAAACATAGTGAGTATGTTCTGGCTCTTGGGGTGGTATGTATATTATTTGTTCTCGTAGTTCCGCTGCCTACGTTTTTACTTGATATTTTAATTACTGTCAACATTTCACTATCATTTTTAGTACTTCTGGTTGTATTGCAAGTAAGACAGGCCCTGGAGATTTCTGCATATCCTTCACTTTTACTATTCCTTACACTCTTACGCCTTGCCTTAAATGTTGCATCAACTCGTCTTATCCTTATGAATGCTGATGCTGGTAAGGTAATAGCATCGTTTGGTGGTTTTGTGGTGGGTGGTAATATAGTGATCGGGATGGTGATATTTATAATCTTGACGGTCATTCAGTTTATAGTAATCACAAAGGGCGCTACAAGGGTTTCTGAAGTAGCTGCGAGGTTTACTTTGGATGCTATGCCTGGCAAACAAATGAGTATTGATGCTGATTTAAACTCAGGCTTGATAACGGAAGAGGAGGCGAGAAACAGGCGAGATACTATAGCACATGAGGCAGAATTTTATGGTTCAATGGATGGAGCAAGTAAGTTTGTAAGTGGCGATGCTATAGCCGGGATTGTTATTACTTTGGTAAACATTGCTGGTGGTATAGTAATAGGGGGGTTAATGCAAGGTATGAAGATTTCTGATGCGTTATCTACCTATACAATTTTGACTGTTGGTGATGGATTAGTAACACAAATCCCTTCTTTGATTAATGCCACCTCCGCTGCCCTGCTTATAACTAAGGCATCAACAAAATCCAGTCTGGGGCGGGAAATATCTTCACAATTATTGACAGTGCCAAGAGCAATGGGGTTTGCGGCAGGCATATTAGGCTTTTTCTGTTTAATCCCTGGTTTACCTAAAGTTCCTTTTTTCATAATATCAGCCTTTTTCGGTGTACTTTTCCTCGTAACAAGAAAAAGTTCAACCAGAGGTGTTGTTGATAAGGATATAGAACAACAAAAAAAGAAATCGAAGCAATTGAAAGAACCGGAGGAAGAAATTGAGAACCTGTTACAGGTTGATAGAATGGGAATTGAAGTTGGCTATAAGTTGGTTCCTTTAGTGGATCCAAAGAAAGTGGGGGGAGTCTTAAGCAGGATTGGCGCCCTTAGGAAGCAGCTTGCCAGAGATATGGGTATAATAATTCCTCCAATACGTTTAAGGGATAACCTGCAATTAAGCCCGAATGAATATCGCATAAAGATAAAGGGTCAAAACGTTGCTAAAAGTGAGATAATGCCTGATAGTTTTCTGGCTTTGGGTGAAGACGTAAAGGAGTCCATTGAGGGTATTAAGACAACAGATCCCGCCTATGGTTTACCCGGCGTGTGGATTCCTGAATCTAAAAAGGATTTTGCCGAATCTGCGGGTTATACAGTAATTGATCCAACTTCAGTTTTGATCACTCATTTGACAGAAGTCGTCAAGTCTCATGCTCATGAAATAATAACCAGAGAAGATATTCAAAAATTAATTGATAATTTGAAAAAAGATTCGCCAACCTTAGTAAATGAATTGACGCCAAATGTCCTTACGTTAGGTGTTGTGCAAGAGGTGATAAGGAATTTATTAAGAGAGAGAATTTCAATAAAAGATTTTGTAACTATTCTTGAAACGCTTATCGACTATGCCCATGCTACAAAGGACTCTGAAGTCCTGACTGAATATGTGCGGCAGAGATTATGTAGAACATTATGCGGTCAATATCAGAACGAATCAAATAAGATCAGTACAATTTCGTTTGAACCGGGTTTAGAGCAGGAAATCATAAACTCTATTCACGAGTCAGGTAACAAATCTGTGCTTGCTTTAGAACCAAATTATGCCAAAAAAATAATCGATGCAATTGCAGAAACTATGAAGAAGACCTACGCATCCAGCAACAGTATAGTATTTTTGACTTCTTCAGCATTAAGAAATCATATTAGAAAACTTATAGAAACCGCAATACCCTATTTGCCTGTGTTATCCGTA
>MAYW01000184.1 GCA_001723765.1 Candidatus Scalindua rubra | reverse complement strand
CTTTTGTTATTGGTACGCCTCTTGAAATATCGGGATCTCCGCTTAAATGGGTATCGGCAGCATAATAACCTATATAAACGGCATCATCTTTTACACCAACATGCCAAAGAACATCTTTCAGTCTTACACCTGTCCACATAGCACAACTAACAGCGCCATAAGTCCACTGGAGACCTTTTGCAGGTGGTCTAAATTTGCTCCGTCCGTTACCTCCACATTCAATTTGTATTTGATAAGTATGGTGTTTAAATTTCTTCTTTAATTCATCAATAGTAAAATTCATTTTATTCTTAGCAGATTCACCTTCTATAGTAAGTGCCCAGTTTTTTGGATCAGGATTTCTTGGTGGGATACCATTATTTCTAATAAACATTTTATCGGCTGGTGTTATTTCGTTGTCAAGTAAGTGTGGTGGTGTCTCTGCATTAATAGGTAAGTCATTTAAAACACTCAAACCAGGATTTTTATCTGGTATTTTGAACGGTTCTTTAGCGTCGAGAATTCCAATTGGAATTAGGCCTTCCGGCATAAAATCAGCAAAGGGTATACTTGTGCCCAACATTGCCGTTATTGTCATAAGGCTGCTTTTTTTAAGGAAGCCTCTTCGCGTCAGTTTGTTAACATCTCTTTCCACTAGTTTATTTTTCAAAAAGTTTTCTATATTCGCCATATCCTTCTTTCTCTAAATCCTCTTTTGAAATGAAACGAAGAGCCGCTGAGTTTATGCAATAGCGAAGTCCTGTAGGCTGAGGACCATCATCAAATACATGCCCAAGGTGAGAATCAGCATATCTGCTTCTTACTTCTATTCTCTTCATAAAAAACTTTCTGTCTTCAACTTCTACAATATGTTCAGACTCAAGCGGTTTGGTAAAACTCGGCCACCCGGTCCCGGAAGCAAACTTGTCAAGTGAGCTGAAAAGAGGTTCACCGGAAACAATATCAACGTAAATTCCCTCTTTCTTATTTTCCCAATATTCATTCCTGAATGGCCTTTCCGTACCATCTTCCTGAGTTACTTTATATTGTAATGGCTTCAATTTTTTTCTCAGTTCCTCATCAGTGGGTTTTTTAAATTTTTTATATTTGCTGCTATGTTCTGTATCCATTTTTTTACCCCAAATCCTTTCCAGAAATTTATCACGACCTGAACCGTTTCTGTACGCCTTATACTGTCTTGGACTCTTTTTGTAAAAATCCTGATGATATTCTTCAGCTTCATAAAACGAAGTAGCCTTAATAATTTCTGTAACGATTTGTTCGTCGTATCTTCCGGATTTGTCCAATTGTTCTTTCGATTCCTCTGCTAATTTTTTTTGTTCTTCATTGTGATAAAAAATGGCTGTTCTGTACTGTAAACCCCGATCAACAAATTGGCCTCCCGGGTCGGTTGGATCTATTTGTCTCCAAAATACATCAAGAAGCTCTGAATAACTTATTTTAGACGGATCGTACGTTATCTGGACTGCTTCGAAATGAAGGGTTACCCCTGCCAAAACCTCTTCATATGTCGGATTTTCCTTACGCCCACCTGTATACCCTGATATGACCTCTGAAACACCTTCCAGTTTTTCGAAAGGATGTTCCATACACCAAAAACAGCCTCCAGCAAAGGTCGCTTTTTCACCTTTTATTTCGGCAAATAAACTAAATGGTATAAGAAGTAAAACAAACATTAAAAAGAAAAGTTTAATACTTTTTCCTAACATATTTATCTCCATATAGAAAAACATAATTGGCGACAGAGAGAAGTCTCACGATTTTCCTCCTCCGACACCGCCGGTCAAATCAATCACATATCAAGATAGTTCAGTTAGCTTGAGTTATAAAATAAATGCCTGCTTGCCCGACGGTTTGTTTGGCGGGCCTGTCCCTTATTAATTGTAATTTAATTTCCTCATCTATTGCCAAGATGTAAAATTGCAAAACATAGCCCTGTCTTCTTTTAATCTCCTTAGCTAATTATTTAACATTGCATATTAAATAAGAGCTGAGCTTCATTCTAAACAGCATTTAAAATATGTTTAAGGGCATCTTCAAGTTCTGGATATTGAAAATGATATCCGGCATCTAAAAGTTTTTTAGGTTCAACTCTTGTACTTGCAAGGAGAAGTTCATTTGCCATCTCACCAAAGGCAAGCCTGGCTCCAATGGCAGGCATTGGCATTATAGTCGGCCTTTTTAACACCCTGCCCAATGTTTTTGTGAATTCCTTGTTTGTCACAGGATTTGGAGATGTCACATTTACAGGACCTTTAAGTGAATCTGTAATTAATGCGTGATAGATCGCTCTTGTAACGTCGTCTATAGCTACCCAGCTCATATATTGTTTACCACTGCCTATTTTTCCTCCCATTCCCATCTTAAAAGGAGTTAACATCTTTGCCAGGGCGCCTCCAGCATTGCTGAGAACCATACCAAACCTTACATTAACAACTCGAATACCCGCATTTGAGATTGTATTAGTAGCCCCCTCCCAGCCAATACACACGTCTGATAAAAATCCACTTCCTCTTGAACTGTCTTCATTTAAAATCTCTGCGCCTCTATCACCATAAAAACCTACTGCAGACGCACAAATAAAGACAGAAGGAGGAGACGAGAGTTTCAGGACGTGTTCGCAAAGCCTTTTAGTACCTTCTATACGGCTGCTTCTTATTTTTTCCTTTTTTTCTTTAGTCCATTTTCCAGCCGCAATATTTTCTCCTGCCAGGTGAACAATTCCATCAATCCCATCAGTAAAAGCAGAATCCCAATCTCCTTTCTCCGGTTTCCAGGCAATCTCATTGTTTATTAGATCTTCATGTAAAATTTTACTAACAGTAATATCTTTTTTTGATAAGAATGAGACAAGGCTGGACCCTATAAGACCCGAAGTACCCGATACTGCAACTTTCATAACTATACCTCCTATTCTATTTCTATCCTTTTTCTAAATGAATAAAATCCAATGGCTTTTCCATGTCCTTATTAAAACTTTCATGGCATGCATCACACGACTTTATTATCCTATCGAATTCTAAATTCGCATTATTAGTGTCATGTTCTTTACTGCACAAAATTAATTTGTTTATGGCGCTATTAAATTTGTCACTTAACATAATAAACTCGTTTGGGATATCATTATTCTCAAACATATATAGTTCCACACAATTAAAGCCAATACCTTCTTTAAGTTCATGCGCCCACATATCCATTTTAACCCAATCATTGTCTTCCACCGCTCTTGCTAACCGCTTCATCATTATAGATGCCCTCTTCATGGCCCCTGCTAAATCCTCCTGTTTAGGAACATATGTTTGTATCTCTTCAACCCTTTCAACATTCACTTCCTCAGGCTTCTTGCAGGAAGCAATGGCCATAAGAATTCCCATAATTATTGCCAAAATTATTAATGAATACTTCATTTTTCTTTATAAACAAGTTTTTTCGTTTAATAGTACAGGAGTTTCTATTTAAGTTTTTATCTGTGAACTCGCCTAACAAACCGTCGGGCAGGCATCTGCGAAAATCTGCGTCCTATTTAAGTACAAATAGATAGTCCCTATTTCTTCCCATGTCCTTTTATCTCAAAGAATGTTACCTCTACCGGTATCTTCCTGCCCTCGCGTGATATCTCTATCTCACAGGTATCTCCCGTCTTCTTCTTGCCGACATGGTGGATTACTTCATATACCCTACTGATACTCTCACCGTCCATTGACAGGATAATATCTCCGGCCTGCAATTTGGCTTTTCCGGCTGGACTGCCCTCCAGTACACTCTCGATAACAACCTTATCTTCCTGTTCTTCTTTTTCTTCTTTTTCTTCTTTTTCTTCTTTTTCTTCTTTTTCTTCTTTGACATTTCGAATCATGACACCCAGGGCCACCTTCTTTTGCTGCTTGGGGAGCTGAATAATCCTCACATAATCTGCAGGCTGTAATGGTATATCCTTTGCAAAAAGCGGATGCTCATCTTCGGGCTTTAAATCCCTCAACTCGTATGTGTATATAGTACGGTACGGAAGATGGTTCCTCCGATACACCCTTTTAGGAACACCAAAATGATAAATGATGTGACCTCCTCCTATGAAGACCAGGAACTTCTTGTCTTTTCCCTCCGGAGAAGATAAATACCTTGATATGCTGTCGGCCATAATATCTTCCCACGCGCACTGAACTTCATAAAATTTTCCTACATCATCACTCACATCTGCATGGCCTTTAAATATCCTGTCCAGGTATCTCCTGTGATAGAAATCGTCAGTATCTATCTCAGGCAGGGACTCTCTTTCTTCCTTACTCAAACCTTCAATCCCCTTTTCGCTTATCTTTTTCTGAAATTCTCTTGTAATGTTCAGGGCAACAAGCAGAATCTTATTATCACGCGTAAAGTCCATAATATCTTTATACAGGCTATAATTAAAGCCCCACTCATGCCGCCAATCTGTTGAAGACAATAAATCTTTTTCACTGATCTCACCCCCTGTCCATTTATCAAGAACATCCTGATGCGGCCTCTTAAACATCTCCATGCCAACAGCTATATTGTCTCCATATCTCTTATAAAATTCCTTCAGAACCTGCATCTGTACGTCATGTGATTCCTTGTTTGAATGAATCTCACCTACATACACGATCCTTGCCCCGTCAAAAGAATCGGCAAGTTGTGAAAAGGTTATTTTCTCACCGGTTGCAACATGGACAATATCCCCCACACTGATCTCAGGAGGAAAGTTCCTTAACCTTTCAGGTTCCACAACGTTTGTAAGTGAGCGGCAGCTCAGGCTCATTACAATAATTACTGCCAGAAATAATATTTTTTTGTTTAACATTGGTTATGATAAATAGTGATTAGGTGCAGGCCGCGGATTTACCCTAGTGAAATAACTTCAAATTTCACAGGGCAGGCACGGATAAAAAATAATAAAATGCATGTCATCCCTTCGCTTCGCTAAAGGACAAGTTAGAGCCATTCGCCTCCTGTCATTTTGAACCCTTCGCTCTTTGTCATTCTGAGCCCTGTGGAGTAATATAGGAGTTCTACTCTACAGGGCGAAGAATCTTTATTTTGTGCACAGAGAATATATACTAATACTTAAAATGCAGCGCTCAGAGCTTGCCCTTGAGCCCTGTGGAGTAAACAGACCAAAACTACTCCACAGGGCGAAGGAATAAACTCCGTGAAGTCGCGCCTCTGGCGGCCGCCCTGGCGGGAATTCAATTTATTTTCGGATCGAAAATTGTTAGAGCATAAAATAAACTTTAAGATATAAGCCCTCCTTTGAGTGTGATAAATAAAACTCAATAATACAAAAAAAGAGAGATAAAAAGATATACTGAAATTGCTAGAAATACTAACATTAAAATGACTTACTATTTGTCAATAGATTAGGTAACCCCCTTAATGGTTCTTACCCGCCATCATATTTGTCGCATATGAAATACGACCTACGTTAATGTAAAATAAAATGTTGCGCCATGTTCCAATGCCCCTTCGGCCCATATACGACCACCGTGACGGTGAATAATGCGCTGCACGGTAGCCAGTCCAATGCCGGTACCATTAAACTCAGTTTTATCGTGCAGGCGCTGGAAGGCTTTGAATAATTTGCCTGCGTAGGCCATGTCAAAGCCAATACCGTTGTCACTCACAAAATACACCCTGCTACCTTCATCTTTTGCAACACCGAATTCGATTCTCGCTCGCGGATGCCTTCTAGTAAACTTCCACGCATTACCCAACAGATTTTCCAGCACCACACTCAGCAGACTCGCATCCCCATTAGCGGTGATCCCTTCCGCTATGACGAACTCCACCTGTCGCTCAGGTTGCCCCTCGTGGAGTTCTGCAGCAATCCTTTGTACCATAGCACTCATGTTTACAGTTTCACCGTGCATGGCGCTGTGGGTTATGCGGGACAGATTCCGTAAATCGTCAATGAGCCGGCTCATTCGCCGGCTGGCCGCACCTATACGCTTGAGGTAGTCTTTACCCTGAGAGTCCAGCCTGTCGGCGAATTTTTCCACCAGAGCCTTGCTGAAGCCATCAATATTCAGCAATGGCGCACGTAGGTCGTGCGAAACGGAGTAGCAGAACGCTTCTAGCTCTTTGTTGACCATAGAAAGTTTTCCCTCCTCACGCTTGCGCTCGGTAATATCCATCATGACCTGAACAACACCTAGAAATTCGCCACTATCATTAAAACATGGAAAAACTGAAATTCTAAAGATACCATTCATACAGGGGGTTTCTTCCTCTCTTGTAACAGTTTTCATGCTTTTAGCCGTTTCTATTACTGGGCATTTGCTTAACTCCTCATACTTATCATGATGAAAGACCTCATAACATTTCTTCCCGATAATTTCTTCAGATTTGACACTGAGCCTGTTTAATAATGCCTTGTTGGACCTGATTAATGTGCAGTCTTTATCATATATTGCGATTATATCTCCCACTGAATCAAATGTCGTTTCCCAATCTCTCCTGGCATCCTTAATATCTTTCAATAATTTACCAAGCTCTACACGCATCGTATCAAACGAATTGGCCAGGTAACCTATTTCGTCTTTACTTTCGACCGTGACTTTTTCAGTCAAATTTCCCTTTGCAATTTTATTGGCAGATGCAACCAATTTATGGATAGGTCTTGTTAATTTATTTGAGAAAACAAGTGCAGATGTTACGACTCCCGCGATTAACATGAAAACCAAAACGCCAAACATTATATAGAAAGTATGAATTGGAGAATAGACTATTGACTTTGGAAGAGTTTCAATAAAAATCCAATATCTTTCATTGTCTGAAGGATCAAAATGAATCGGTATGAAATTGAGAAATTGTTTATTTGCAAATCTATCTCCTGATTGTCCTGATAAAATAACAGAGACTATTCCTTGCGGAAAATCGTTCTTTAGATTTTCTCCCGTATTAAGATCACTCGGGCCTCCCCATTGTTTTGATATCTCAGGATGTAGAAGATAAAAACCCTCTTTATCCAATAAAAATGAATCAACACCCTTGAGGTGTTTATGCGTCAGGATACCTCTAAGTAAAAAATCCGCTAAAACGTTCAATACAAAAATACCTCTATTTTTGTCTTCTCTATCAAAGACGGGTATTGCATATCTTAACATAGGCTTATGCGGTACTTCTATCTCACCATGTTCCCTGTTCAAATCAAGTTGCGAAACATAGATATCCCCCTCATTTAATTTTACCGCCTCTTTAAAATAATATCTATGACTCTTGTCTTGAAGCTCTTCGTGTGGAGCAATATGAGCGTATCCTCTCTCTAGATTTACTCGCACTACTTCATGGCCTGATTCATCTATATAACGTATCTGGTCGTAAACTCCTCTACATTCAGAGAACGTTTTAAATAATATTTCTACGTCGAATTCCCAGCGGTTGATTTGCCCCGTATCTTTCCTCGCTATTGCATCAATCAAATTTAAAAGGAACAGATGGCTGCTGAGAGACCTAATGTCTTTCTCAATAGAAAATAAAAATTCAATTGCCTTCTCTGATTCGCTTTTTGTGGTTCGCTGAAAATCTATTATTTTATCCGATTTTAAAGATTTTGACGTATGTAAAGCAAAAAATGTACAGACAATGATTAAAGGTATGAGTACTATGGAAAGAAATATTACCAGTATTTTATCTCGAATTTTAGACATGATTTTACGTAAATAGGGGTAAATAAGGGCAGCGACTGTTTATTTGTTTTTGCGTGGTCTTCCCCACAGTAGTACCCTAAGGTGTCTTCCAAGTAAGCCCTCCAGCTTTTTCATAAAACTATTATCACCACATGACCGTCCTGTCAGAGAACATTTCCTTATGTCTTTTATGATCTGTTTACCCTCTTCTTTTTTTGATTATAATATTGTGAGTATCTCATGTGAAGTGTATTAAATGTGCGTGCTAAGGAATCCTCTTTGATAAGCACAGAAACAAAATGAACATGATTAGTCATAAGACAATATGCCCAAATCTTCAAAGAAAGAGTATTTACGGCCGTAATCTTGCAACCATTGCAGGTAGTTTGTCAAGCTCCTTATCTATAAATAATATTTCATTATCTATCCCGGCAATATCTGCAAATAAGTGAATCTTATCTTTCTTTATATCTTCTAAATTCACTTTATCTTTTGATTCGTTGACTATATTGTCTGCTAACTGAACCTTTAGCCTATGCAACTCTCTGGCACGAGCAGCCTTTTCTTTCTTTAATTCTTTTGTTTTGGAATTTCTCACCATAGGTTGCTCTTTAATCGGTTCTGTCACATAACCAGGAGAATAGTTTATTCTTTTACTTCTATCTCTTTATTATTCCCTTCTGAAATTATTCTTTCCCCCTCTCTTGTTTTACCAAAATAAAGATCGTCCATATTTGATGCAACCCCCACTTTTTAGTCTCTAAATCGACAATTTCTTTGCTTTTTTGACCGGAAATTGT
>MAYW01000183.1 GCA_001723765.1 Candidatus Scalindua rubra | reverse complement strand
AATTTCTTAGATTAAAAAGATTGTAAATGTATACAGGTATTGATATTATTGAAATTAAAAGGATTGAAAAAATTTTCCTTTCACACAAAAACTTTGTAAGGAGAGTTTACACTCAGGATGAGGTAGAATATTGTCAATCCAAAAGGAATTGTTTTCAACATTATGCTGCGCGTTTTGCCTCAAAAGAAGCTGTACTCAAGGCGTTCGGAACTGGCTTGAGAAACAGGATGAAATGGACTGATATTGAAACATTAAACGACGAGTCTGGAAAACCTTATGTAAATTTATACGGTAGAGCAAAAGAACTGGCAATGGAGAAAAACATTGGTGAGATATCAATTTCACTATCGCACTGTAAAGATTATGCAGTTGCACATGTATTGTTAATACCCAACCTGGCCGAGCCAGAACCAAAAAAGGGGATAGACACGAATTACACAAATTGGCACGGATAGGTATTTAACAAAGCTGACAGAGCTAAGCTCAGCTTTGGCTTAGCTCCGTATGTTCTGACTCGGACAGGTTGTTACTTTAAAAAAACTTGTCGATCTAATTTAGATCAGGTGTAGGGTGGATTAAGGCCTTTAGGCCGAATCCACCTAAAATACCCATATGTTAATACCGTAAAAATGAAGGTGGATACGTCCTTCGTCCTTAGTCCACCCTACAAGTCTTAAATAATGATCCTATGTTTTTATTAATTATTTTGCGAAGCAAAAACAAGAAGTTAGCGACTGAAAGGAGCTAAATTCTAAGAAAATGAGAAAATTAATTCTTATAAACCCTCACCCAATCGGTAATGTTGGTGAGGAGAACGTTTCAGTATTGAATCAGATGCCTGTTAACTTAGGCTATCTAAAGACATTAACACCCGATAACTGGGAGGTAGACATAATAGATGAGACTCAAGAACTAGCAGTAGATGAAAAAGGTGAAAATTTATATTTTGATAAGACCAATGTTAACCTGGTAGGAATAACTTCCGTAAGTTACCAGGCGAATAGAGCATATCAAATTGCCACTGCATGCAAAAGGAACGGAATACCTGTAATAATGGGAGGCGTGCATGCGACAAGTTATCCAGATGAAGCAGCTAAATATGCCGACTCCGTAATAATAAGGGAAGCAATTTCTATTTGGGAAGACATAATTTCTGACTTTGAAAATAATAACCTTAAAAAATTCTACGATGGTGGCTTGACGCCTATGGAAAAGTATAAAAACATTCTCTCTGACAGAGAATTCTTAAAAAACAAATATAAATATAGATACTCCGGCATAATTACCACTGCGGGGTGTCCTTTTAGCTGTGAGTTCTGTTCAGTACCACAATTTCAGGGTAGAAAGTATAGAGAAAGACCTGTAGATGATGTTTTAGACGAACTGGAAGAAATAAAAGGACAGTATAGAGGACTCATCCTGACTGATGAAAATTTCTACGGTCATAGCAAAAAATCTAACGAAAGGGTTAGGAACCTTTTTAAGAAGATGGTTGAAAGAGGCATTTATCAAAACTGGTTTGGGTTCACTTCACTGAATATTTTTAAGGATGATGAAACCCTTGATTATATGGTAAAAAGTGGATGTGTTGGAGTGCTTATCGGTATTGAATCCATCAACGAAGAAGCTTTAAAATCAATGAATAAAGGTGTTAATCTCCGTATAACAGTAGAAAACTATAAAGAAGCAGTAAAAAATATAAGGAAACATGGACTTGCTGTTTGGGGAACTATGGTCTTTGGAAATGATAATGATACACCAGATACATTTAAAGAAGTAGTTGATTTCATATTAGACGCAAAGATTGACATAATGACCTGTGGTA
The DNA here is from genome assembly GCA_001723765.1 of Candidatus Scalindua rubra. Classification (GTDB taxonomy): domain Bacteria; phylum Planctomycetota; class Brocadiia; order Brocadiales; family Scalinduaceae; genus Scalindua_B; species Scalindua_B rubra. The sequence goes on along the minus strand of MAYW01000183.1, from coordinate 6,650 downwards.
TTTTGTGTCCATTTATTAGTACACCGTTATACAAAAGACTTAATGGCGAAAATAGACTATTCAGAACGAACTTTCCAGAAGATTGGATTTATTATACATCGCATCATTTAACTTATATTTTATCAAAACTCTCACTTCAGGAATTTATTGATGGCATAGAGTATGTTTATAACAAAATATATTCCACCGAAGTGATAAGAAGAAGATTCAAGAAGGCAAAAACTGAATTGAACAATCTCAATGCAGCAATGTTTGCCTTTAGGGTTAATCTTGATTGGCAATTTGTTTACAAACATTTGTTAGAAAATTTGAAGGATCTACAAGCTTCAGGAATTTATGAGGAAGCTTTAGAGCGTTATGAAACATTGAAAAACAAAAAAAACTTAAGCTTAGAAAGTATTAGGGCTTAAATTAACGCCCTCTGGGCGGGCTACTATTGCCAAATGTACCCCGCTTAGCGGGGTGTAGCGGAAACCTTTAAGTTTCCACCTCCATGGGTTTGGTAAGCAAAAATAGTTGTTAGAACGTTTACATTGCAACTGATACCCATGATGGGTGGAGGTCTGAAGACCTCCGCTACAGACATAATAAAAGGCTAAGGCCTTAACCCCAAAAGACTTAAACCTGTCCTGACGACAGGTCAGGAATGGAAATTCCTATACAATTAAATTATATTTGCTTAACATTTCGCGGAAAGTAAATATAAGTGCAAAGAATAAATCCCCCCTACCCCCCTTTTCTAAAGGGGGACTAAGGGGGATTTCCCTTTTAAAAATGGGTTTGGGAATTTGCTCTTTTTATCCTCTTGACTATCCAAGCACAAGTCTTCAAAGAAGATAGGGTCAAATCAATACTGTTCGGCGCAGTTTTTATGTAAAGTCACAAAAAACCTGAATTCGTCATTCTGGGGTGCATTCCCAATTTTTTGTATTAGACTGTTTGGCGCTTTTTTGGAGTGCAGTAACCGTGTTACTGCCTGCATCGACACGGTCGATGCACTCCATATTCTCTTCTAATCAATGTATTTCAAAAATTTGGGAATGCTCCTGTCATTCTGAGAGAGTCCTTCGGCATTGTCATCCTGAGCGGAGCGAAGGATCTTGCTTTTAATACCTCAGGATAAACTCCGCGAACGAAGAATCTAAGGAACTAATCATGCCAAGAGTTGTCATTACCGGTTTAGGATTAGTAATCGCCAATGGCATTGGTGTTAAAAGCGCATGGGATGCCCTCATAAACGGTAAAGATGGTACAGCAGAGATAAAATCCTTTGATACTTCAAAATATAAAATACATCGTGCATGTGAGATTAAGGATTTCAAAATAGATACTACATTTGAAAATGAAACCACTGCAAGCACCGTACATAAATACACATATGCTGCTGCAAGGGAGGCTTTAGAAGATAGTGGTTTAAATGATATTAGCAAATATGATAGAGAAAAATTTGGGATCGCAATTGGAACCCTCGCAGGTGAACTGCCTCCTTTCGAATACTTGCTGCGCAATGCACCTGAGGACAAAGCTAATGGTTTCGATATGACTGTTGCTTTAACATATCCACCATCTTCTATAACCACACTGCTCTCCGAAGATTTTGGCTTTGAAGGGCCAAATATGGTATCATTAAATGCTTGTTCTTCAGGCAATCATGCTATTGCATGGGCATTAGACCTTTTATATGAGGGGAAAGTTGACGTAATGCTGGTAGGAGGAGGTGAGCTTATACCACAAACCGAGTTTACACATTTTCATAATCTAAAGGCTCTAGCGCCCGAAAAGTGTCAACCATTTGATAAAAATAGAAAAGGTCTCGTAATCGGAGAAGGTGCAGGAATAATGGTGATGGAAACATTAGACTTAGCTTCAAAAAGAAACGCTAATATTTATGCAGAGTTGAAGGGTTCAGGAATGAGCTGTGACGGACATCATATGACAGCCCCACATCCTGAAGGAGCAGGGGCAATAAAGGCTATCTTAGATGCCCTTTCCGCTTCTAAGATATCTTATGAGGATGTAGACTACATCAACGCCCATGGGACTGGAACACCTTTAAATGACATAATGGAGACATTAGCCATAAAATCCATCTTTAAGGAACGAGCAAAGGCTATTCCTATTAGTTCTACAAAATCTATGATTGGCCACACAATGGGTGCAGCAAGCGCAATAGAATCTGTAGTATGCTGCCTGTCGATTAAGAACAATGAGATTCCGCCTACCATACACTATGAAACCCCGGATCCTGAGTGTGATTTAGATTATGTTCCAAACGAAGGGCGAGAACTAAAGATTAATTGCGTGATGAATAATTCCTTCGCATTTGGTGGAAACAATGTCACGAATGTTTTTAGTAGATTATAGAGTTAGTAGCCTGCGAGAAGAAGAACAGATAATCCAGGTAGTAGCCGCAGGCTTCAGCCTGCGAAAAAAGAGTCTATGAATACAAAAATAAAAGAAAAACAGCACAAATTTTGCAATTCCGAGACAGAAAATTAATCAGCCAGAGGCCTGAGTTTTTTTATTAGTTTTTCAATAATCTTTGCGTACCGGGAGACCATTTCAGGCGCAAGCCAGTTTTCGTAAAAGTTTTGATGTAAACTATTAGCAAGGCCAAAATAATCCAGTATCGAATTGTCGTTAAGTTCCTTTGAAAGTTCAACAACATATTTACTGATGGATTCGTGGGAGCGCAATTTTTTGCCACGCTTAAGGGCAATGGCCTTAATGATCTGTGCCGTAGCGCCCCATAATTTTTCTGAAGCTTGTGGATAGTCTTGTTTTTTCAATAGCGCTTTGGCATCTTGTAGATATTTTCCATTTAATTCTATATGTCTATTTCGTTTATTCATAAAAAGATAATAGCATCTATTAGTTGAACAATCAATAAATAAAAAGCAGGAGGTGAGTAAGAAGTTGAAAATAGCGCTAGCTATCCTCTTATTTCAAGAAAGGTCTATATCACTTGGGAAGGCAACAGAACTGGCAGAGATAAGCAGAGTAAAATTTAAGGAGGTCTTAAAGGAACATGGCATACCTGCCTATGAATATAGTGAGAAGGATTTAACAAGGGACAAACAAGTGATAGCCAAGTATCGAAAAACGGTTAAAAGGTGAAGCTTTTCGGGTAGTAGTTTAATGAAGGGCAGATTAAGCGATAGTGAATCCACCAATAATTCTAAACTTTCCACTTTTGAGGATTAAAAAAATGCAACTATATTAGATAAAGAGATAATAGAGTATCAAATCTATTATTTCAAGAAAGTTGTTGATTAGCTTATAGATGGAGTGATAAAGAAGAATTTTTTAACACGATATAACTTTTATTTTATAAGGAGTTTACAATGTCTAAGTTGGACAGGATTACGGTTAATCCTAAAGTCTTTCAAGGTCAACCTTGTATCAGAAACATGAGGATTCCGGTTTCTTTGATAGTGAAGCTAGTCTCTGTAAATAAAACAACAGATGAGATAATTTCTGATTATCCTGAATTAGAAAAAGAAGACATCAAGCAGGCATTAGAGTTTGCAGCATGGGTAACTTCTGAAAAAACATATCCTTTAATGGAGCAAAAATAGTTGTGAAGTTCATAGCGGACATGCCCATATCACCCAGAACCACTGAATTCTTAAATAGTTTGGGGTATGATGCTGTCAGATTAAATGATCTAGGTATGAAATGTGCAGAGGATGAAGAAATAATAGAATACGCTAGGGAACATGATTATGTTATTATGACGATGGACTTAGATTTTGGCGGTCTACTTGCACTTGAGAATTTATCAAAACCTTCAGTTATCATATTTAGGCTTGAAAATCCTGAAGTAGCTCGGATCAACCTAATATTAAAGGAAAAGCTTCAACAAATAGAGCAAGATTTAAAGACTGGGTCAATTGTTATTATTGAGGAATTTCGGGTACGTGTCAGAGAATTGCCTATATAACACCTTAATTGAGCGATTTATTTAATGAAGGAATATCACTATATAACAGAAGCGATTTCAGAGGGGCAGCGAGAAGATGGGAAGATGCCCTGACAATCTTCAAAAGGATTAATCATCAACAGGGAATATCTGCTGTTATTGGCAACCTCGGCGTGGTTTACGATAATTTAGGCGACTATCCAAAGGCCCTTGAGTTTTATGAAAAGATTAACGCCCCTGGTAGATTGGGTTCTGTCCATAATAAGCTGGGGGATTACGAGAAGGCATTGATATATTATGAAAGATCATTAAATCGTGAGCTGGGGGTTGGAAGGCCGGATATGCTCATCAAGGATTATGTCGGTATGGGAGAGGCCCGGGAGGGGCTGGATAGGTTAAGGGATGCTATTACCTCATACATCAAGGCTGTTAGTATTGTAGAAAAACTGCGCTCAGGACTAAAAAAGGAGGAGCACAAGACAGGATTTTTATCTGTAAGCTTGGTGCCATATCAACGCCTGAGCTCGGCCCTGGCAAGGTTGTATCTAAAAGGGGCAAGGCTGGAGGATCCTGAATTAAAGAGATATGGTGATGATTACGGCCAGGTCTCTTTTTATTTTGCAGAGAATACCAAGACCCGTACCCTGATTGAGATACTGGCAAGGAAGAAGGGGACTGGAATGGCTTATAGGTTACCAAAAGATATTTCTGAAAAGGAGCAATTACTGACCAATCAAATCGCCCGACTTAATGAACAACTTGCAGACGCCTTTAAGAAGAGCAAAGAGGTCTTTAATAAGAAGAAGGAGATGATAAATACCTTAGAGGCAGAACTTGAACAATTCATCCATGACCTGCGAAGGGAATATCCTGAATATGCAGCTTTGAAATATCCACAGCCATTGAGATTGCAGGACATCCCTATTGCTTCGAATGAAATTCTGCTTGAATATCATGTCTCAGAAAAGGCGACTTATCTTTATGTGGTGGGACAAAACAAAAAAAATTCACCGCAGACCCCATTAGAAGGCTCGAATCAAAAGACCGAAAGCGAGACTGTTACTTCTAATGACATATCTCTAAGCCTTCTAACGGGGCAGGGCACGCAGAGGGAAAATGATTTAATAAAGCTCATTGAGATTCTTATCTCCAGGGATGAATTAAATGAAAAGGTTAAGTCATTCAGACGTCCCTTTGAAGATATTCGATATATTAATGAATTCGACCCCATGAAGGCAAAGGAGTTATATGATCTACTTCTGGCAGAAGGGGTAAAGGGATTACCTGCAGATTCACATCTCATTATTATCCCCGATGGCATATTGAGCCTGCTCCCATTTGAGGCATTGGTAGTGAATGAATCCCCCCTTGCCCCCTTTTCCAAAGGAGGAGTATTTGTTGTGTCTGCCTTTGCTAAATCCCCCTTATTCCCCCCTTTGGAAAAGGGGGGTAGGGGGGATTTGAGAGGTTTGCAGGTAGTAGGCAAGGATTCTAATGCAGAAATCATAATCCCGGGCTACAAAGGTGTTGAGTATTTTGGTGATAAGTGGACTACAAGCTATTATCAATCTGCTACTGTACTCGGGCTTAATCGAACTCTGGGAAAGAAGAAACAGAAATGGTCAAATCCCTTATTTGCCATGGGCGACCCTATATTTGAGAAAGAAGATGAACGTTATGTGAATTTCTTAGAAGGCAAATCTAAAGATATCAGGTTAGCCTCTTTAGAGAAGGATGAATTATCTTCAAGGATAAGGGGCATTGCTATTAAGGAAAAAGGGTATACGTTCCCACGTCTGATAGATACAAGGGAAGAAGTTATTCAGATAGGACAGACACTGAAGGTTAATGATCCTTCACATATAAAGCTCGATATGTATGCAAGTGAGGTTGAGGTCAAGGGTACAGAGCTTTCAGGATACAGGTACGTCCATCTTGCCACACACGGGATACTGGGTAATGAGATACCGTATATATTGGAGCCAGCGCTGGTCTTGAATCTGGTGCATAATAAAAATGAGGATGGATACCTGACCATGAGTGAGGTCATGGGGCTTGAACTATCGGCTGACATGGTTATGTTATCTGCATGCAAGACAGGGCTGGGTGAGGACGTTGGTGGTGAAGGCGTGGTGGGCCTAACCCGCGCCTTTATGTATGCAGGAAGTCCTTCAGTAGTCGTGAGCCTATGGAGCGTGTTGAGCAAATCTACAACCGATTTTATGACGTACATGTATCAATATTTGGAAGAAGGCAAGGACAAGGCTGAAGCAGTAAGATTGGCAAAGATGGATTTAAGAAAAAAGCAGTATCGCATAGACGTAGATAGAGGTTTTGGCGGGATTGAAGATATAGGGAAGGCAACACAGATGCCGAAAACGATTGTAGTAGACGCTTCACATCCCTACTTCTGGGCGCCATTTATACTGGTTGGTGAATGGGGAGGTAGTTCAGACAAGAGATATGAATATACAAAAGATACTAAATCCCCCCTACCCCCCTTTATAAAAGGGGGGAATAAGGGGGGATTAACAAAAATAGATAAGCCATTAAAGGCCAGATTTCAGGCCTTTCCTACGATTGGAAAGGCGCCTCTGGAAGTAAAATTTGAGGACGGATCAAGTGGTAGCATAACAGAATGGTTATGGGACTTTGGGGATGAAAGTACAAGCAAGAACCAGAATCCAGTCCATCGTTACACCAGGAGAGGCAAATATACCGTAACTGA
>MAYW01000182.1 GCA_001723765.1 Candidatus Scalindua rubra | reverse complement strand
GTAAGGCTTACGTATTGATCATAATGTAGTTTCCGATTGAAACAATCGGCATGGCCGTGAAGCCTCTTAAGCAGAGGTTTGAAAGAGCGTAGGATGGATAGTTTTTGTATGTCTTTTTCCTTGAGTTTTTTGCTCTTGTTTTTAGTTTCTGAGTGATTCACAAGTGTAATTGATAACAAGAGCAGGAGAGAAAATCAATAACAAAATATCATGTAACTTATTAATATGACGTAAGTTATGAAAATTCACAACTTACGACATTAAAAATATTTTCATATTTTCCTTTTGTGAAGCAAGGTGATACAAGAAGGGGACAAAAATATAGAAAACAATTTTTGGCATAGTGGGAAAGATGGTTTTATGGAATGCAAATTAGTAATGATAGATATGGTAGAATAGGTAATCACTAAATTCGAGTTATACTCAAACACCGTGCCGAACAGTATTGGCGCTGTCCCTATTTACCTAATAACGGTTATGGAAGTCTGCAGGCTATCAAATTCTTGCTGGTCATTTCTGCAGGTTGTTCTATGCCTAACAGATATAGGATTGTGGGTGCGATGTCAGAGAGAATGCCTTTTTCTCTTAATCTCACATTCTTATACCCTTCAGCTACATAAATAATTTCTACAGGGTTTTTTGTATGAGCTGTCTTTGGCAGATGCGTTTTGTAATCTATCATCTCTTCTGCATTTCCGTGGTCAGCCGTAATCAGGGCAATCTTGTTTTTTGACAAAATTTTTTCAACAAGTGTACCAACACATTCATCTACAACCTCTACCGCCCTTTTTGCTGCTTCGTAGTTACCGGTATGACCAACCATGTCACAATTTGCAAGGTTTATGATCATAAGACTGAATTCGTTTGAACTGATTCTTTTGATGGATTCCTTTGTAACATCATAGGCATTCATTTCAGGATGGTCAGCGAATGTGGCAGGGTCGTAGATGCCCTTGATCTCTATTTGCTCTTCATCAGGGAATGGTTCAATGCGTTTACCATTAAAGAAGGAAGTTACGTGTCTGAATTTCTGTGTCTCTGATATACGAATCTGCCTTAGACAATTTTGACTCAAGATTTGGCCCAACAGGTTGTCCATTCCTCCCCTGTCATCCATTGCTTCCAGCATGTTATAGGGAAATGTATCGTAATATCTGGTGAGACCACAATAAACTATGTCGAACTTTTTCCACCTTTCTCCCGGGTAATTATCTTCAATAAACGCCATTGTTAATTGAATAGCCCTGTCCTGTCTATAGTTGAAGTGAATAACAGAATCACCATCCTTTATTCCATTAAAATTTCCAATGATTAGGGGTGGAATATATTCGTCAAACATATCCTTGTCATTGGGTGTTTTGGTTTTGTAGGCGTCTTGTATTGCATCTTCGATATTATCTATTCTTGTACCTTGTGCCTTTGTTATGGCATCGTATGCCTTTGTTGTTAGTTGCCAGTTTTTACCTCGATCCATAGCATAGTATCTACCCATAACTGTGGCAATTTCTCCAATTTTATACTCTGTTATTTTTTCTTTTAAGGCACCAATATAGTTCAATGCACTTCTAGGCGCTGTATCTCGCCCATCAGTGAAAAAATGGATGTATAGTTTATTGACACCTTGCTCCTTTGCATATTTCATAATTGCAAATAAATGATCCTGATGTGCGTGTACACCTTCATCCTGTACGAGGCCCATTATGTGGAGTGATGAGTTATTATTCAAGGCATTCTTAATAGCCTTCTGGAAAATGGGACTATTAAAAAAAGATCCGTCTTGAATATCGCGCATTATCCTCGTCATCTCCTGCTCCACAATCCTTCCTGCGCCCATGTTGAGGTGACCAACCTCTGAGGAACCCTGATAACCTTCAGGTAAACCGACTGATGTGCCGGCGGCTTCCAGTATTGTGTTTGGATATTTTTTCAGGAGTGAGTTGATGTTTGGTGTTTGGGCATTTTTTACAGCATTATGGTCTGCATTTGGATTTATACCCCAGCCATCTCTGATTATGAGGACGATAGACTTTTGCATATCTTAATCCCGGTAGGTATAGCCATATTTTACAGCTCGGGTATTTTCTTCCAGGAATCTTGAACGGAATTCTGTCTGAAAATCTATCTTTTCTATCTTAATGCCTATTATGCTTAACAATCGTCCAAGCGCTATCATGTTTACGAATACGGGGCTATAGAATTCTTCGGCGGATATTTTTTTAAAAGGCATTCTAACGCTTACAGGACAAACGATATCGCATCCCTTACATTCCATATCACATGCAGTTTCTTCTATGATTAATTCTTTGGCATTAATTGTCTTGTTCTTACTCCTTGATAGACAAACTCCTATATCAGCTTTATCAAAGAATGGGGTATTAATTTTTTCATCAGAGTAGACTAACTCAGCAGTGATTTCTCCACCTCGTACTGCTGCATCGTAAATAAGGTTTAATGACACCTCTTTTCCCATTTTAGCCAGTATGTTGCCAAGTGTATGCGCCATAAGTTTTATACCCTGCCCCGCCTCCCCCGTAAGCACTATTTTTTTTGCTATCTTTTTGACGGGTGTGGGCGCTAATTTTTTTTCCATTAGGATTATGCTAATACCAAAGAATTGTTCGTCGATGAATGATTTTTCTTCAAAACCAAAACTTTTGAACAGCTTGTTCGCACCTTTTCTTCTTGGATAAGAAAACACTCTTGCTTCATGGCATGACTTTCTTGTAAATTGTTTAATTGTTTTATCCATAAGCTTTTTTGCATATCCTTTTTTTCTATATTCTGGTTTGACTCCTAACCAATGGATATTGCCAACACCGTCGGAGACCCAGGCAAACATAAAACTGACGATTTCATCTCCTAATTTTCCAACAAGATAGACGTAATCCTTATCGTTTAATTGTTCCTTAACATTCTTAACAGAGTGGGTTCTTTTATAATGTGAACGTTCAATAGTAGAGCTACCTGCGTGCAATTCATCAACTATTACCTTAAATAGTTCAACAGTTTCCTCAACTTCGCGCTTTTCAAGTTTCTTTATTTCATATCTCATCTTATAATCCTCAAAATCCCCCCTACCCCCCTTTAAAAAAGGGGGCAATCCCCCTTCCTCCCCCTTTTGTAAAGGGGGAAAGAGGGGGATTTTCATTTTATAATTCCGATTTCATTGTGTTGTAATTCGTTTGAATTATTATTAATTTTGTAGTTATCCTTATAGTGCATTAACATTTCATAGGAATTTTTAAAACCACGCCTGCGACCATCATTCGTAATGCATTGAGTCTTTATCTCCACAAAGGACAGTCCTTTATGCTGTAATGCCTCAGTAATGCACTTCATTGCATGATTTAAGTGGTAGGTAGTAGAACGAGCATAAAAGCAATTGTGCGCTTTGATAATGCCCTGTACATCAATAGGTGTATCTAGGTTTCCATGTGGCGTAGTGAGTGTCTTAGAGCCTAATTCAGTGGTGGGAGAATATTGGCCACCTGTCATACCGTATATGGCGTTTGCAACGCATATTATGCTGATGTCTGTATTTCTTCTTGAGGCGTGGAGTAGATGATTTCCTCCTATTCCCAATAGATCGCCATCGCCGCTAATGACAATCACGTTTAGTTTTTCATTGGCCAGCTTGATCCCCTCAGCTACCGGGATTGCCCTTCCATGAGCTGTATGTACAGAATCAAGATCAAAGAATCCAGCGCTTCTCCCAGAGCAGCCAATGCCAGATACTACAACTGTATCTTTTTTAAGGAATTTCTGTTTTTCCATGGATTGACAAGCAAGTTTCAGGACGATGCCATTGCCACATCCGGGACACCATTGTGTGGGTAACCTGTCTTGTTTTAGGTAATTAAGATAAGTAAGTTCTCTGGTCATTTTTACTTCTTGATCCTCCTTAGTTTTGACCAAATCTCATTTAAATCGATTTTACCGCCCAATATTGAGACAAGATTAACCTTACGATGTAGTAATCTTTCAACCTCGTTTGCATATTGTCCTGTGTTCATTTCCATTACGACAATTTCTTTATATTGTTTAGCAATATCTTTGATTATTTCAACCATTGGAAAGATCCTTATTGGCCTATAAATTGCGAAATCTTCTCTAAAATGATAAGATACTCGAGATAGTGCGCCGTATGTTATTAAGAGGGTATCTGAAGAAGTATTTTCGATATATTCATAATCATTATATTTCTTAGATACCTTTTTTTGCTTTGTTTCGAGATGTTTTATTAACTTTTTATGGACTTCAGGATCAGATGTTGCTGGTTTTGAATCCTCATGAGTAAGGCCTGTAAAGTGTCTATTAGATGTTCCTAATGGAGCCAAAGACCTTTTAGATATTGGATAATCAATTGTTTCAATAGTTTCGTAAAGATGTCCAACATAACCGTCACTTAAGAGTATTACTGGGCTTTGCGATTCTTCAGCAGCGTCGAATGCTTTAAAAGTGTATTTATATAATTCATCTACCGAATTTGGATAAAACACTATAGGAAAATAATCACCATGGCTTCCATATTTGCATTGTAGTAAATCCCCTTGTGCAGGAAGTGTTGGCATACCTGTACTGGGACCAACACGTTGAACGTTGACAATAACGAGTGGAACTTCCATCATGTGAGCATGACCAATACTCTCCTGCATCAGAGAAAATCCTGGTCCTGAGGTGGCAGTCATCACTTTTGCCCCTGCAAGAGATGCACCGATAATGGCATTGATTGAGGCAATCTCATCTTCCATCTGCAGTAATTTTACTGTGTTTTTATTAACCAATTCATGTAAAATTTCTGAGGCAGGCGTAATGGGGTATCCTGCAAAAAACTTTAAACCACTTTTTATGGCAGCCAGGGCAATTGCCTGGTTACCCTGTAGAAGCATCTTTGTCATCTTTTATATCTATTAAGAGTGCCATGTCTGGACAATATCTTTCGCATTGTAAGCATGCTATGCATTTGCCAAGTTCTTTCAACTTTTGTTGATTTATTTTATAATTTTTTACAGGGCAAATATTAACGCAAATACCACACACTTTACACCTATTGTGATCTATGTGAACAATTCCCTTTTTTTTAGCCATTGCCAGCATGAAGGTGGATTCGCTCCGCTTAATCCACCCTTATATGTTTTACTATCATACATTCGTTACATGTAGGGAGGATTAAGGCCTGCCTTCTAGCATGAAGGCCGAAAGGCCGAATCCACCTTTGTTTTAAGACGTTTCAAAAGAATAAAACTGAACTCCCTGCGAATTCCGTAATACGGGACGTAAGCAGGCGATATTTCCTCCCTTTCGGGAGGAATCCATTTAGTTCTCTTTAAATAAATATTATACAACTTTTTACCATAAATATCTAATTTAGATTACGGCTTAATATCTTTGCAACGGCTTCTCCTATATCTGCTGGACTATCTACAACGGTAACATTAGCGCTTCGCAAGCAAGATACTTTTTCTTTGACAGTACCTTTACCTCCAGCAATGATAGCTCCAGCATGACCCATCCTTCTACCTTCTGGAGCTGTTACCCCGGCAATAAAACTTATTACGGGTTTAGTTATTTCCTGCTTTATAAATTCCGCTACTTCCTCCTCTGCATTTCCACCAATTTCACCAATTAAAACTATTGCTTCAGTATTACTGTCTTTTTGAAATAGTTTAAGGACATCTATAAATGTTGTCCCGATAATAGGATCACCACCTATTCCAATGCACGTTGATTGGCCGATATTTCTTTGGGTCAATTGCCACACTGCTTCGTATGTTAATGTACCACTTCTTGATACAACACCTACGGTTCCTGGTGTATGAATATAACCTGGCATAATTCCAATCTTTGACTCTTTCGGGGTAATGATTCCCGGGCAGTTAGGGCCTATCAGGCGAGCTGTTTTTGTATTAAGATATGCTTTTACCCTCAGCATATCGATGGTTGGTATTCCTTCTGTGATACATATGATTAATCTAATTCCAGTTTCTGCAGCTTCAATAATTGCATCAGCAGCGAAAGGTGCTGGTACATAGATTATGGAAGTATCACATCCTGTTTTTTCTACAGCTTCTTTTACGGAGTCAAATACTGGAACATCACAAACCTGAGAACCGCCTTTTCCAGGAGTAACACCTGCAAGAATTTTTGTGCCATATTCCAGCATATGTTTCGTATGAAACCTTCCTGAATTTCCCGTAATTCCCTGGCAGATTACGCTTGTATCTTTATTTATTAGTATACTCATTTATTATTGTTTGCTGCAGCCTTAACTATCTTCTCGGCTGCATCCTTCATACTATCGGCAAAAATTATATTAAGCTTAGAATCATCAAGTATTACTCTTGCAGCTTTAACGTTGGTACCTTCTAATCTGACAACGAGTGGTACGTTAATGCCAACTTTTTTTATTGCCTGAATAACCCCCTCAGCAATTACGTCACATTTCATTATACCGCCGAATATATTTACTAATACCCCTTTGACTTTTGGATCTGTAAAAATTAATTCAAAGGCGGTTTTGACTTTGTCAACCGGGGCATCGCCACCCACATCCAGGAAATTAGCAGGCTCTCCACCATGAAATTTAATAATATCCATTGTAGCCATAGCTAAACCAGCGCCGTTAACCAAGCAGCCTATGTTTCCTTCAAGCCCAATGTAGCTTAACCCTGATTCTGCAGCTTTTTTTTCGGCTATATCAACTTCTGAAAGATCCCTCATTTTTAGGAGTTCCTTATGACGAAAAAGGGCATTGTCATCGATATCCATTTTTACATCTAGTGCGAATATTTTTTTGTTACTGGTCAAAACAAGAGGATTTATTTCAAGAAGCGAGCAATCATTTTCGATGAATGCCTTGAATAGATTTGAGACCAGGTTGGATGCTTTTGATAATAGAGGCCCTGTTAAATTCAATTTATGTGCTATTTGACGTGCCTGGAAATCATGAATAAAAACCGGATTGATTTGTTCTTTGAAAATCTTATGAGGTGTTTTTGAAGATACCTCTTCTATTTCCATCCCCCCTTCTGTGCTGCTTATTATGACGGGTTTGGATATACTTCTGTCTATTGAAATGGCCAGGTATAATTCTTTTTCAATGTCAACGGCTTCTTCTATTAGGACGTTGTTTACTTTTATCCCTTTCTTTCCTGTTTGAGCTGTTGTTAAGAACGAACCGATAATATCAGAAGTATATCTTTTTACTTCTGCTAGTGTCTTTCCTATTTTTATACCGCCACCTTTTCCTCTTCCACCAGCATGCACCTGGGCTTTTATTATGCACCTATTAGCTCCCAAACGGCTATATGCTTGTACTGCGGTTTTTGTGTTCGATGCTATTTCACCATTGGGAACATCGATATTATATTTACGCAGGATTTCCTTTGCTTGATATTCGTAGAGTTTCAATGGTCATCCTAATCTTTTAAGTTTTAAAATCCGGCATTACTAAATTATAGACCTGCCAGAATGTGTACCCGTCCGAACGGCAGAGCCGGGCGGGCAGGCGGGTAGCCTTTAGTAAGAGTTACGCATGTCGCCTGATGACGACCCCAATGTCATTGAATTAAGACGTAGCGGAAAGCTTCAGGTTTCCATTACCATGTCTAAGTGTATAAATGGAAGGCTAAAGCCATTCCGCTACAGTTTGCTGGTATGCACTGAATTTATGAGAAAATACTTTGATTTAAAGACGTTAAGTGTTAATGAATTTTCGATTTTACTTATCCAAGAAATATATGTCAAGGAGAAAGGGACTAAGCCCTTTAGACATTAATTTAAAATCATACTTGACAAGAAATAGATTTACAATAAACTATATAATACGTATCAACAATGTTCATTTTATAAAAAAGTAAGGTTGCTGTTTACTAAATGAAGGTAAAAATTCCAGAGTATAAGTTTAAACTAAAAACGCCAGAATTTCAGAAGACTGATGAAGAATTTATAATTTGGTTTCTGGAAGGAGTACTCGAAAACTACCCAACCTATATCGAGTGTCTTATGTACCTCGGTAATGCGTATACTGCCATGGGGATGCATGAGAAAGGGTTGAAGATAGATTTGAAATTGGTAAGACTTAAACCTTATGATCCTATGATCCATTATAATCTTGCCTGCAGTTATTCTTTGTTGGGAAGAATTAATAGATCACTGGAATCTTTAAGTAAAGCAATAGATTTGGGCTATAACGACATAAGGCATTTGGAAAATGATAGTGATCTTGACAAATTGCGAAACGAAGAGGGTTATAAAACATTAATAGATAAGTTAAAGAAACCAACAAAAAGGCTTGTTTAACATAATCTTATATGACTATTGAGTTAGCTCACCATAGGTCGTTGGAGGGCAACCTAGGCAAGCAGCCAGTAATCGATTAAAAAGTTGCCCCTCCCAAAACCTTCTGTTAAAGCGATAAGAGAATTCGTCCAAATAAGCTTGAAAATGTTTTGGATCAAGACCATGAAAAGTACCACTGACAAATGCTTTAGCATTAGATATTATAGTATGTACCCACGGCAATGGAGCAGCCCCTGTTTTTATGATAAGCTTCTTATGCTCTTTAACTAAACTGCTCAGTGACTCATAGATATTAAGTCCATCTGTTTGAATTATACATGCGGA
>MAYW01000181.1 GCA_001723765.1 Candidatus Scalindua rubra | reverse complement strand
CCATATCCAGTTTAAGTTTACAGTGCTTGGGGTATTCCGCAACAAACCAATCTAATAATTTGGGATTCGCATAAATACCCATATGATATAATGCGATATATTTTTTCTGGGAGGCGATGCTTACAAAAGGTAAAGGAGATCTTGGGCTGGTATGATAACCACTTGGATATAAGCTGAGAGGAACTACATATCCAATCTTTCCGAAATTTATCTGCTCAACAAATCCTTCAGGTAAATTTGGAAGAATTGTTTCTCTCAATTTATTGAAACAGTGCTTTCTTTCCTCGGGTACCTGCTTTAAGTACTCAACTACATTTTTTGCTTTTGATTGCATATTTTTCACATTTCTATAGTTTTATTTCCTTACCAATAACGTTTCCAGCACAGACAAAGTCAGGATTTGTTTGAACAAAGTGAACCGTTCATTTTGTATAAGTTTGTTTGATTTCAAAACTACCCCATTCCCATATGATTGTTTTCCTTACATGATAGTTCCAAAGTTCTCAATTCATAGTTTTCAACTCCTTCTTTTACAAAAGGGTCATTTTCAGCTATGTCCTTTGCCTCATCATAGGAAGCCGCTTTTATGACTACCATTCCACCTTCAAAATCCGAAAAAGGACCACATAAAACCAGCTGTCCTTTTTCATCAAGCATTTTCAGATGAGAAACATGATCCCTAACCAATTTTTCTGACATGCTTTTACCAGGGATATGAGATAATAAAACTACATATCGAATGAATTCATCCTTCTTCCTATTCATAATCTCCTTTATACCTTTGATGTATTATTAATTCTCGAATACATGCCGTCTTCAAGAAAAACGATTGGATCCAGCAATTCATATCTTTTCTCGTGTTCTACGCGCAATATTTCTTCCCAGATAGAAGCAGCAACAATTTCGCCAAAAATAACAAAGCCACTGCCAACCTTTATAGTGCTGAGGAGACGACACTCCAGATGAGCTTTGCACTCCTGAATTAAAGGTGCATTGATCTTTCTGGCTCTAATCATCGTAAACCCTGTTTGTTCAATTCTCTCCTTTCCAAACCACTGAATACAGTCAAAAACTTTTGAAGCCTTTGAGGAATCCACAAAATTCACTCCGAAGCAATTGCTTTCAATAATATTCTTCTCTGTTGTATTTCCTTCTGTGCCGGAGAACATCAATATGGGTGGTTCAAAGGAGACCATCTGAAGCCAGCTCTTTGGAGCAATATTCGACTCTTTTTCTGAGTTATAGGATGAAATAAGAACAATTAGTCCTGGAATAAGACTTGGGTGCCAATCATGTTTATCAATCGGATATTTAATTTTCTTCATATCAATCCTTCATTGGTCATTTTGCGTTACGGAGCAAGTCACCTGCGCCGAAATTATCTCGTATTAACGGATATTATGGATAAATATCAATTAATGAACTCCATATTCTCAAAATCATTCTGCACTACTGCTTCGTCAGTCTGAATGGCTGTTTGAGCGCCTTTTACCTTTTATTGAAATTATTATGATCCATATCATGCCCATTATGATGACAAAATCAGCAACGTTGAAAATTCCTGTGCGCAAAGAACCGACACCCAGATTCAAAAAATCAATGACCTTACCTTCATAAAGAAGGCGATCAACAAAATTACCTATTGCACCACTTATAATAAGAGAGAAGGATACAGTTACTTGAAATGTTAATCTGTTAGATATTAATAGATACAACAACATACCCACTATGAAGAAGCCAACTAGAACAGTAAACAACCAAAACCTAATGGATTCCGGCAAGAGTGACCCGAACCCAAGGAAACCTCCAGAGTTTTCTACGTATCGTAGTTGCAAAGTACCTTTTAATAGATTGATTGTCTCAAACTGATTCAGGTTTTGTTTGGCGATATTCTTTGTGACTTGATCACAGCCAATACACGATGATAAGATTAAAAGTATTATCGTTGTTTTTTCAATTCTCTTCATTTAGATCTATAGTTGCTAAAAGTCCTCAAACCGGTAGGCTCACTTGTTGGTATAACGCTTTAAATAAACACCTTTTTATGTAGTATTTGTTGAAAGGAAATCTTCGATGATCGGGTACAATTCACTTCCTTTCTCCTCCTGCACAAAATGTCCCACATCATCAAATTCAATTGCTTGGGAATAAGAAAAAAGGTCTTTCCATTTTTTTAATTCCTGCTCCCTGAAAGCAATGTCTTTCATACCCCATAGAATCAGAGCTGGTTTGTTTTTAATTTTTTCCTTTTGCGACCATAAACTATCTAACCAGCTACTTGAATCAATGATTTGCTTTGGAAACACCCAACATCCTTTCCGGTCTCTCGAATTTTTCAACGGACTAAGGTAATGGGAGTGAATTGGTTTGGATAGTTTTGATTTATCCGCTGTAGCCTTCTTCATTACGACCCTCACAAAAAAGTTGTAACGCTTTATCATGAATCTCCCGAAAGCTCCGCCCATTAACTTGCTGAACTTCCTGAAATGAGGGTCGTCGTTCACTGACCACATCCATGTGTTCATGATAATTAGATTCTTCACTTTATTTGGCATACCAATAGCATAAGATAAACCAATCGGACCGCCCCAATCCTGGACGACGAGCGTTATATCCTCTAAGCCCAATTTCTCAATCAGTCTGTTCAAATTCTTCGCATGTTCCTCCGGAAAATATGACCAATCATACGGTTTGTCAGATAATCCGAAACCGATGTGATCCATTGCTATACAGCGATATTTCTTTGACAGACCTTTTATCATGTGCCTGTACAAAAAAGACCAGGTCGGATTGCCATGCACCATAACTATCGGAGCACCCTCACCTTCATCAATGTAATGCATTTTGCCCATATCGAGTTCGATAAACTTGGACTTAAATGGATATTCTTCTCGATTGATCCATTGAATGTTGCTCATTTGATTACCTCATTCTTGATTATAGGTTCATCTAACTTTTTGTACAGCCTGCTCAACTACGTTATACAGACGGGGTGTTCATCATTAAACATGGTCATTTTACGAGTCAATCTAATAGCATCGCTGACATTTTATTCTAACTCACCCCCGTCCACCTTTCCGCAGGATGCTGCGTACGGTGTCCACCCCTCTCTTATAAAGTAGAGGGGGAAAACATTCATAAAACATCGTTTTCTCTTCAAAAATTAACATGTCTACCCACAAAAATGTGTAATGAACCACAATTTAATGTTTCTACATACTCAATACGCATTTAGAATCCCTGAAAGCCAGCGGATTAATTGCGGTCCCAAAACATCAGTAGAGTAAAGTTCCGCGGCTCTTTTTCGGCAATTAATTGCCATCGAATCGTGAGTTTTCCGATCAAGCAAAAGTGAACGAACTGCCTCTCCGAGCGCTTTGGGATTTCTTTGGGTTAATACTCCTGTGTCCTCGGTTACGAGAGAATTTACACCGCCGCCTTCGTACGCCACAACCGGTACACCTCCAGCGATTGCTTCAGTATAGATTATGCCGAAATGTTCTTTCTTCTCCGGAGCTGCTGCAAGCAACGTAGCAGCATTGATCAGTTGAGCTTTATCCGCATCTGATACAAACCCCAGGAATCTACCCCTGTCTCCGAGTTCTTCTTCAAGTTCTTCCTTTAATTCGCCATCTCCAATAAATATTGTTGGCGCCAGATCGGAATAATATTTTGATGCTTGAACTACATTCTGTGGACCTTTCAGAGTTGACAATGCTCCCGGACAGATAACATATTTTGAGGACAAATCGTATTTATCAATGATGCTACCGGTATTGCCGGGATTGAATTCCGTTAGATCAACTCCGCAGGGCAGAACCAGGAATCTGTCTAACGGTATGTCAATCAGGTTTCTCACCAAATGATCACGAACATATTCGGTTGTGACGATTATTCCATTAGCATCTTCAATAGCTGTTTGAATTAATTGCCAAACCTTGTCATCATATAAACCTTGATGTCGAGGCTCAATACCTGTTCCGTGCAGAAATAAAACGTAAGGTTTGTTGTACCGTTTACAAATATTAGCTGTGGCAATGGCTGTTAAATTGGCGTGATGTCCAATTACTATATCAATATACTGGATGTTACTTTCCAGAGCATTTTCATACGCCGGCAGATAAGACATTGCTTCATCATAACCCATTGAGGAGACAGCTTTCTGATCTTCTTTCGCTGAAGGCAAATATTCATGAACAGGAAGAGTTTTTTTGCCCAAATGAATATCAATATTATGGGCGCCGTTAACCCCATCACCAACCTCGGGATGTATATAAAAGACAGTATGGTTTTGGCCTAAAAGAACTTCCGCTTGATCTTTAGCTGCAACACCGCTGCCGCGTCCTTTATTTAGTAATAGTATGGCTATGTTCATCAAGTAAATATTATTTGCACATAACGATAAGTATATGAAAAGTAGGCGATGGGCAATTCACTATCAAGTTGCACAAAGGTTGAAGCGGGCTACATTCCTTGGCATATCTACTGTCCCACCTATTTTAATACACATTGTTAGCAGCCGTAGTTTATTTATTATCTTTTATTTCTGTATTGAAATCAACGTCTTTTACACATCTGAATCCAACTGCAAAATCACACCAATTACTCGGCAATCCCTTTCGATAATATACTTTTTTGCAAAACGCTCCCGAATGCCAGCTTCCACTTCTTATTACCCGATTATCTCCATCTCTTGGTCCTGTTGGGTTATCTGTCTCGCTTACTTTATAATAGTCTTCGGTATATTTGTCGGAAACCCATTCCCAAACATTTCCGCCCATATAAAAAAGACCGTATCCGTTCGGTTCATATTTTTCTACGGGGTCAATTAAATTATTCCAACCAATGGAATCTTGTTTCGCTTTCTCTTTCGTCCACTTATTACCATTTGGATAATCCTTATCAATCAATCCTCCACGAGCTGCATATTCCCACTCTGCTTCTGTTGGCAATCGCTTTCCTACCCATTGTGCATACTTTTTGGCATCCCACCAATTTATACCAATCACAGGATAGTTTAAATAATCCTCTCCACTTCTAAAAATATCTGTACTCCAAAACTCAGGAAGTTTTTGACTTGTCTCTTTACAAAACCGAAAATACTCGCCATTTGTAACCTCATGTCTATCCATGAAAAACGAATCGACTTTTACTCGATGTGCAGGACTAAAATCATATCCTTTTTCCGAATTCTTTCCCATCATAAATTCTACCGCAGGAATCAAAACCATAGAAGAATCAATTGTTTTTGTTTCTTGTCCGTTCGCTGTCAATCCAATCAGGCAAGAAATCAGGATATGATAAAATCGTTTTGTTTTCATATCGTGCAGTTTCCTATACTTATGGTTGCTAATGTTCCCAGTATGAAAGAGGTTTTTACAAAGTGCAAATTTAGGTGATCCCGACGAACTCAGGAAAATCCTTTCAGGAAAATCCTTTTATGTAGTGTTTGCTGATATTTTTATGGCAACATCAAAAAGCATCAGACTGGTTTTGTGGGACCACCCAAAATAGAAAACAATAACAAGAGGACTAATCCTTGAATGATCCAGCCGATCAGGCATACCCCTGCCGCGCGTAATGTGCTCTCATAATCAAGAGCTTGTCTGACCGCGATTACCATTGCCACTAGCATCCAAATTGACGCCGCTAGAAAAACCACACCTCCCAGCCCAGGGATGACACCTAATATTCGAATCAAGCCGGGAGAGCTGGAAAAGCCAATAGTGCGCAGCAATTCACCGAGATCTGCTTTGGTCTGTGGCTCTGGCAGGAATTTCGTGCCAATAAAGAAAGTGAGATAGGCCCAGACATACCAGCTGATAAGGGCGACGAATGTCCCCATCAAAATCCCGCCTAACCCTCCTATAGCAATGCTGCCTATTCCAGCGGCGATACTGGAGAGAACTACTACTCCCATGGCCTGACGTATTGCCCCGGTGTCAGCCTCAACCTCTTCATACAGATTAACATCTAACTTAGCCGCCCGTAACATACGATCCTGAAAATTAGTCATTTTAACCTCCTTGCTTTATTCAATAGTTCAAAAAACAATGCCTCTTTCAAACAAACTATCAATATTTCAGATAACGGTTTGAATAAACTCTCATTTTACCGGCGTTTATTTTTTGTTATAGAGTGTTGTTTTCTTCTAATAATCTTTCAAACCTTTCCATGTTTTTGAGTAGCTTTATTTATAGTAATGAACATTTACAAGTATAACCATGAAAAACGATTACTTGTCATGAAAAATGATTATTTCTAATTGTTTCTCGTGAAATATAAAAACAACGTAAATCCCCAAAGTAAAGGGTCTTTAGTATCTTTTAACAGTTATGATGGTTACAAGAAAGGAATAGCCTGTATGACGCACAACGGTTTGGGTATAGTTCATTTTAATGCACTACACACATTGTTGGCTGTAATAGTTATTCAATTCCAAAATGTCTTAGTACACGCAATGCTCTTAAAGTATTCCATCGACTCGGCTTTCTTACTTTTTCCATGTCAAAATGAGTTTGTCCAGGATACTTTGCTTGTAAATTCCAGGTCGATTCTTTATTTCTTTTATTTAACAGCACTTGTATGGCAGGATTCATCCTGTCATCCCATTGCGACCCTGAATATTGAAAATAATCTAAAGCTCTGAGAATATCGTATTTCCACCTGCTGGGGTATGACAGTCTTAGAAAATCCTTGTGAATGATCTCTCCTGTTTTGTCGGAAAGATACAATTGATGCAGCAGAATGAACTCTTTGGATGATCGTTCTGCTTTCTTCAACTCATCTAATCTATATGTATAACCGTTAAACTCGTATTCTGTTATTCCTTCCAGTAAAGAAATTGTTGAATGCAAAGAGCTGTGTACAGCTCCTGAACGGTTTGATTGGCAATTAAAACCACCATCAGCCATTAGTTGTGATAGAATAAAGTCAATTACTGATTTTAGCTTTTCCTCTTTAGCACAGAAATAAGAAGCATAATTCAGGAACATTCCGTTGAGGCATACATCACACTTCTGCTCCAGTCCTATTGGCTTAACACCTCCATCTTTCCCTTTCTCATTTTGTAATATAATTTCAATTGATTCATTTACTAAGGAATTATCTGGCGGGAAACAAAGATTTCTAAGGTCTAATAATGTATAATGAGTGGATATCCATTTGGGTTCATAGAACTTTTTCCCCCAATGGCCATCAGTCCTTCGCTTGGATAAGAACTTAGCTCCCCATCCTTCAAACACAATTTTGTTTCTTAAGTCATTACGATCAATGGATAATAAGTCTCGATATACTTGGTATTGGATAGATACATCACCGGTAAGAAGCCATTTTATGATCTTTTCATTATTCATTTTTTTATTACAGCTAACGTTTGAGCATCATGTGACGTTTCCGGCCTCAGGGAGGAAATGTTGTATATGCTCTGTTGTGTGCTTTAAACCTGGCCAATTTTCATTCTTCGCCGCCGATTCTAATTTCTTCTTCATATAAATTCAGTCTGTATACCTGATGATTCAATTCATGGAACACTGTTTCTTTTTCATATGTCAATCCATTCTTCTCTGCAACACGGATCGATTGCTTGTTTCTCTCAAGAATTAGGCTGACTATTGACTTTACACCTAGTACATCTTTTGCATATTTTTATACAACCCTGAGCTGCTTCAGTCCGAAGCCGTTTCCCCAATATATATCAATTATTCTATACGCAACTTCAACTTCTTCATTCTCGTCCATAATTTGTTTTAACAATCCACAAATACCGATAAACCTTTTATCTTCTATTCTTATTACTGCCCAAAAAGAAAATCCATCATCGTGATATTTCTTTTTTACTTTATTAAGAAATTCTTTTGATTCCTTCTCATCTAATGTCTTTGGGAAATATTTTTGTACTTTTTTATTCGATAACAACTTATACAAATCATCGAAGTGTTTTTCATCTAATTCCTCAAGAATTAGCCTTTTTGTCTCAAGAATTTTCTTACTCATCGGGTTAGATTTATCTTAAGTATTATTTCATAATATTCTTTCGGCGTTATCTTTTTGTCTATTTCTTAAAAATTCGAAATTACAGTCCCCATACTATTCTATTCATCATATCGTTCCACCATTATACTTATTCACACTGTCTAATCCAGAACAAAATCAAGATAGTTTCAGAAAATTCAATTGAAAATATTTCTACAGGATTATCCACAGGATCTTGAGATTCGTCACGAAGGCACCCTGCCTGCCGGCAGGCACGGTAAAGTACAAAGAAATAAAGTGGAATAGTGGAGTAGTGAAACGATGGATTGTTGGAATTCTTGGTTGATGCTTTACCTGATTCGATCTATGTAGGCGTTTTAAAAGACCTGTATAAAAAACTCACCCTCGGCAGGATAATCTGTTGTTATTTATTGTTTTCCCCCTCTGCTTCATAAGAGAGGGGGCATCACGAAGTGAAGGGGGTGAGTTATGAATGGCATTTGTTCGAATTATTAGCCTACGGGATAGAATGAAAATCAAAAACTGACATTCTTGTTCAAGGGGTGTTTATGTCTAAATTTGGGAACATCATGTCAGACATACTTTACCCCATAGATCTCCGGCATTTGCTGCAATGGATCCTTGCAGAAGAAAAAGAGGGCAGCATTCTGGGTGTGACCCGGAATTTACTCTATCAACCTAAGCCGGATGATGTTTTCCGAATGGAACGCTACGGCAAGCTGATGGAGACTCCCATCGGTGTTGCGGCTGGTCCTCATACCCAGATGTCGCAGAATATCGTGCTCTCGTGGCTTATGGGAGCCCGCTACATAGAACT
>MAYW01000180.1 GCA_001723765.1 Candidatus Scalindua rubra | reverse complement strand
TTTAGTAGGGATCCAAATAATTTTGACGCCCCTACTAAAGGGGGATTGGGAATCCCAAATCGCAATTCGTACCCGCCCGGCCACCCGCCTGAATGACTAAGTCGGGCAGGAGCCGTTCGCCAGCCCGACTTCATTCTGGCGGGGACGGGAATCTAAAATATTCTTAATAGTGAACTGTTACATTTATTCTAATTTAATAGAGAGAGCAAAAATAATACCATATAAAAGCATATATAAAATCGAAAATTAAGGTCTTTTATTAACTACTTCTACGTATTTAAGATGTGAAATGTTTTCTTCTATTTATAAAAATTAAAATTACGACAACATTATTTTAAAACTGCATAAGTTGTCATTTTTAAATAACTTTTCTCAAATCCAATTGACAATATGTCATTACTTTAGATATACTGCGCCAGATAATCTGGGGTCAAACCCAACGCTGTTCGGCACTGTATTTGATGATAGCAAAAAATCATTGAATTTGTCATTCTGAAGGAGGTCACGCCTGTCCTGACGACAGGAAGGGACTGAAGAATCTATGGTTACAAAGCCGAGATTCTTCACGGAGTTTATCCTGAGCAAGTTTCTTTGACATTGGATTTTCTCCTGAGATATACAATTAGATTCTTCGCTTCTCTCCGTTTCGCTCAGAATAACAAAGAGCGAAGGGTTCAGAATGACATCCTAAAATCCTGCTAAAACTACTAAAATGATGGCTTCTTGGGTACACACATTTTTCGTGCCGAACAGTATTGGGTCAAACCTTCATTTTTCAATTTAAAACTTGCAGAAAAATTAAAAGAAAATATTGATTGAAAAATGAAGGTTTGACCCCTTTTCATTTCGCAATCACATCACTCACGGTAGACGAAGGATATGCACTTGTTAGGGCATATCATTACGCAGACACCACATTGGATGCAGACTTCTGGATTAACGAGGACCTTTGAGGTCTCGTCGGTTCGCCAATGGCCGCTGTTGAACCAGGCCTCAGGCTGGCCAGGTGGAACTTCTCCACGCACCATCTCCAGCGCCCCCTGTGGGCAGCTAACCACGCAATTTCCACAGCGATGGCAGGTCCAATCATTTTTTAGATCTATAAAGAAATCACATTGCAGGCACCTGGAGGACTCGTAAGCGGCAAGCTCCTGGCTCGTACTCTCCTCTACCTCTTCGTAAGCCTCCTTGGAAGAGTCCAGCCAGCCGCCATAAAACTTCTCCCTGCGGAGCCTCTGCGTGTCCTCAAAATACCAGGGGGAACGGTTTCTCCTCTTCTTTTGGGGTATGTCAGGCAACTTAGGCTCCTGGCCGAGAAACTTGAGTATCCTAATGGAAGCTTTGTGGGCCTGGCCAATGACCTTTATGACGTCGGTTGTAGCGTCATAGAGGAAGTCGCCTCCCGCATATACCCCTTCCATACTAGTGCTGTAGTCATCGGGGTTGATTTTAAAGTCCTCGGGGAAGGTAGAAAGATCTGGTTTTTGGGCGATGGCCGGTATTACTATGTCGGCCTCTATCTCATACTCACTATCTGGTATGGGTACGGGTCTACGTCTGCGGTCCTTCCGAGAATCTGTCTCATCCGGCTCTTTCAGCTCCATTTTCACACATCTCAGCCTGGCTGCCTTTTTGCCATCATTGCTTATCACCTCTACAGGGGCCGTCAAATAATGGATGGGTATATTCTCCTTGATAAGGGCTTCCTTCTCCTCCTCATCCATAGGCATCTCTTCCTTGCCCCTTCGGTAAAGAACGTAGGGCTTGGCCCCTTGCCTGAGGGCGCACCTGGCTGCATCGGCAGCGGTAAAACCACCTCCAATTACGGCAACTGCCTTACCCTTAACATCCACATCCTCGCCCAGGCTAAGCTTCCTGAGGAAGTCAATGCCCGAAAATATCCCTTCCAGCTCTTCACCCTTGATCATCATCAACATAGCCTTGTGGGCCCCAATAGCTACGCACACGGCATCAAAGTCCTTTCTCAGGCCCTCTAAGGTTACGTCCCGACCCAGGGCAGAGTTGAGCCTGATTTTTATCCCTAATTTCTTTAGTAGATCTATCTCCTCCATTAGTACTTCCGTAGGCAGGCGATAAGAAGGGATGCCCACCCTTAGCATACCACCCGGCTCAGGCAAGGCCTCGAACACTTCCACCTCACAACCAGATAGTATGAGGTCATTAGCTACGGTGAGCCCTGCAGGGCCAGCGCCTATCACGGCTACGATCTTATTGTTCTTCTTTATGGGCAGGGTCTCATCCAAAAACCTCTTTACGTAGTCAGGAGTAAGATTGTCGGTGATGAATCTCTTTAGTCCCCTGATAGCTACCGGCTTCGTGGAAATATACGGCCCCACCCTGGACTTTATGTCTTTCCTCTTGCAGTCACCTTCGCAGTAGTGTACGCAGACACGCCCACAGATGCTGGGGAAGACGTTAGCCGCCCGGTTGACCTTCCACGCCTCATAGAGATCACCCTCCAGAATAAGCCGAATGTATTTGGAAATGTTAGTGCCGCTGGGACAAGCCATCTGGCAGGGTGGTATGTTTACTTTATACATAGGTTAAAGTGAAAATTTCTCCAAACTTAATTAAGGATGAACTAAATTTAATGCCCTTCGGGCAGACTTCGCTCGCCAATATGTCATTCTGAAGGAGGAACGACTGAAGAATCTCTTTACGGAAATCTCACTAACCTCACGAAACATCATTGGCTTACTACCGAGAGATTCTTCGCCCTGTGGAGCAGAACTACTATATTACTCCGCAGGGCTCAGAATGACAAAGGTGTATCTTCTTGCGTAATAAGCAGTTAAAACGGAAATTCCTCTTTTCATCTTTTCTTCTTCATTTTAGGAAGTGTTACATCAGTAACCTTGCCGGATGCTACATTTACTTCTTGACTCACAGATGCAAAACTCTCATGCCATGTCTTTAATGTATATGTGCCGGGTGGAACGTTTCCTATAGTAAAATTCCCCTTTCTATCAGTCAACGTAAAGTATGGATTATCCAACGACACAATAAATCCAGACATCTCAGAGTGAACATTGCAAAGAAGGTCCATCTCGCCAGATCCCGAAACATTAACGACCTTTATGGTACCTGTAGGATATGTGCCCAAGTTTATCTTTACATCACTGCCAGGCGTTTTATCAGGAGAAAATACATTATGTCTTACGGTATCGCTGTTAGGAAAATCCACAGTAGATCCCTTTAATATGGGAAGTACATGCGGTGTAAATAATATATTCAATTGATCCATGACGGGATACTCTCTGGGGGATCCATCAGCCTTTGTTCCAGCCGAACCTGCTTTTATTTCAGGCACGTGTTCTTTTTTTGAGGGAGTAAAGTTGTTGTCCCCCACCTTTACTATATAAATAATCGTATCGCCGGAGGTTCTTGTGAACACCTTGACTTTACCCTTAATCGTCCCCGGATTTTCAACAGCAAGTTTTGCCTTTTCCGCCGCCTCTGCATTGTTCCGTGAAATTTCCTCTGCCTTTTTCTTCACCTCTTCACGCGTAAAGGTCATTCGACGCTTTGTGGTAGCAACTATCTTCTTGGCGGTCGTCCCATCTTTCGTCTTAATCTCGGCTGTATCCGCCTTATCCGCTCCATCCTTTTCCTCACTCAAGATCGAACCAATATCAGCCTTAGTAGACGTCTTATCTATGTCTATTATCTTAATAACTGTCTTATCCGTAACATTGAAGGTCATATCACCCGCTTCGGTAGCAATGGTTATCTTGCCAGTCTTGGGTTTATCGCCTAATTCAACCTTTTTTACCTTACCTTTATGTACTTCTCCTTTAGCGCCATGTGCATTATCTACATAAGAAGTTAAAACACCTACACAAAATATTACCAAAACTATTGTTAAAAACTTCGGCATTTTTATCATTTTCATATCTCCTTTCCTAACCTGGCCGGGCCAAAACATATAAGACATTCATCCCTTTTTGGTTCTGGCTCGGCCGGGTTGTTAAATGAAAACCTACGGTTTTCAAACCCTGGCCTAGACCGCAGGGCGAATCGCACCAGGGCAGGCTTTCCCTTAAAAATAGCTAAATTATAAAGCTCTTTGCTTTGTTCCCCATTTTCATGAGGACAAGCATTAGACATTTTTCTTTAACTCACCGAAGATGTGGTAGGTGGTAGAATAGTCTCTAAATCGATAATTTCCAGCAAAGCTGAGCTTAGCTCACGTCAAAAAAAGCAATAAATTATGATTTAGAGACTAAATGACAAAAACCCAGTCCAAAAGGGGAGGTTAAATTTGACCTGGGTTTTCGTCCAACCATCATTCTCGGTCTCCTTATGGGTGTGAGAAGGGGTTACTCCATAAAGAGACATATTATATATACACGCTATACACAGAATGAAACAGTTTATACATATATTGCTGGTTCAATCTTTCAGATTAAATCAAATATTCCTAAATCCCCTTCTATACGATGGACGATAGACGATTTTTCGTCTCTCATCCCTCGTCATCCTCCAATCCCTCAATTTCTCAATCATAATTCGCTATATGATACACTGTAAGCATGCAACCCAACCCCATATTATGTAGCGGAGGTCTTTATACCTCCAACAAAGGTTCACAGGCAGAGTTTCAAAACTTACTTTATTTATGTCAAAATCAGCCTTGTCTCCTGAGTTTAATGAAAATACTCGACTTACATCTTAATACTGGAAGTCTAAGTGCTTCATTTCATATATACGGTTACGTATTTTTATTCAGTGTAATATGAGACTCTTCACGGAGTTTACCCTGAGTCCTATAATAGATTCTTCGTTCCCGCAGGTCACTCAGAATGACATTGGCGAAGGGTTCAGAGTGACAAGCGATGTCATTCTGAGGAACGAAGTGACGAAGAATCTCTTGCTCAAGAAACTATACGTCACCGTAATTATAAATTAGAGTGCTAAGTGGTCTAAAGTTAATATATCTTAAATTCTTAATTTATCGTGAAACCTGTTTAACGCTTTCACTTTAGTCACTTTAAACTTTTTCTGAGTTTAAAAAACTTCGCTGCCTGCCCCCCTGGCCCAGACCGCACCAGGGCGGGCTGTCCGTCCGACAGGCGGGCATTACATCAATCAAGCAGACATGTAAATCTCATTTTGCGAAGCAAAACCAAGAAGTTAGCGACTGAAGGGAGCTAAGTTCTATCATCATCAGAATGTCCAGTTAAATGAGACCCTGAACTCTTCTTGTCGACCTACTTTATCGTTATCAAATTTGGTAGTCCCTTCTAACATCATCTTTACATTCGCAGCCCCGAGCAGTGATATATTTGCAGTTAACTTTTGAAATCCGTTATCGTCACCACTAGTGCCACCATCATAGTTACTAGGATCAAATAATTCATAACGAATTCCTGGAAGCAACCATGGATATACTACATAATCTAACTCAACTTCGTAAAGCATGGCATCAAAATCTTTATGATCAAATGGCGCCTCGAAGTCTCTTGCCGTATTCCGCATGAACTGAGCGCCTGCCATAATATTGGCATCTCCGTAGAATAAATCCATCGTAAGCCCGGTCCTGATGAAATGATTTGCGCCTATTTTATCGGCGACATGACTACCAGGAAATTCATTGGGTACATCCGTCCTGCCATTGTAATAGAACGCCCCGAGCTTTACAGAATCATCCCGCCAGTTTTGTGTCTGGACAAGTTCCTCAGTCTCCTCCTCCTTACCGACAACTCCCATCCCGCCAATCTTCCAGGCAAGTGCGACATACCAATCCTTATCAGAGTCTACCTCTCTCCATGAAGCGCTCCCACCAGCATAACCTTCCGAATTCTTCGAACTATCCCAGTTCTTCCCGCTGAGTACACCGGCTGCATATTCAATACCGTGCCTTCCATACTCTTTCGCACCGAAAAACTCAAAACCCTCTGATTTCCTGAAACTAAATTTAGCTAGATCGTTGCCACCAGGACTTATCGTAGGAGTATTGTTCATCAAATGCTCTTCCATTCTGATCCACTGACGGTGTTTGCTAAATGGCATAATTGCCCTGGGCTCAAGGATGCCAAATCTCAGGTTAAACTGCGGTGAGCGATTATATTGTATGAACAATCTGCCTATTTCAGTAGGCTTTTCCGTTCCCTCCCAAACTTTTGGGTCGCCAAAGAAGGAGAATCTCTCGCCAAAAGTTCCACCAACGAGTAATTCAAACTCATGAATACCTTCAAATATTGTTCTGGGAGCCTTACTACCAGCACCTCTTTCTTTAGTTTTAAATCTAATACGCTGATCTACAAATGCGCCGATTGGCACAGTTCCAGCAATATCTGACGGCCAGATTGCATTAGGAAACAACTTTTTCCACGGCTTCGCCCCTAACAACATTTGTCCTCCAGCAGGCTCATCCTTTATGAACATCTCTTCTCCCACAGGTATGCGATAGCCGTTAGCCCTGAATTGCCTGCCAAATTGATTTAGTTTAGGGAATACAACGTGACAGGTAGGACAGGCAGTCGCATATTTCCTGGCAAAAGGCGGTATTGCCTGCGATTCCCTTGGAATCGCTGACATCAACATCCCAAAAATAACAAATACTGAAAATCCCACAAAAAAACTATTTTTCCACATACTACACCTCCCCCTCAAATAAGTTATGAAAATAAATTTACATATATAAGGTTTTTAACATATATATGTAAGGTAATTTTTCTATGTTTATAGTAGGTATCTACTATAAATTTATATTAATCAATCCGAAGGTATTTCGCAAAAATAGTTCCACTTGCAAATTTAATAAAGCATCTATCAATCAATGTTTTTTGTTAAGTAGTGCTGTCTATTTAAGATAGGGGAATTCCCTATTATAAAATTATTTTTTTTAAAATAAAATATCTCAAATTTAATAGACAATATGTCATTACAAAATGATTTATCCCAATTCTAATGACAATATGTCATTATTTATCACTTTTAAATTATTAAATTATTTATCTTATTTTAATAGAAAATATTTCATTATCATGTGTAAGCAAATAAGCATCATAATCTAGTATAATTAGTACGTTAGAAGATATTTTCTTGTTTTTTTGGCAAGAATTTATCGATTAAATTTTTCTCAAATATATTTACAAAATATACATAAACTGGATAATGCGGTCAAGTTAGCGCCCCTGGGCGGACTTTTTCGCATAAAGCTAACAACCTGTCATTCTGAGGGAGGAACGACCGAAGAATCTATACTCAGTATGCACAATAATTTCTCGATGAATCAATTGGTATACTAGCAGGAGATTCTTCGCTTCTCTCCGTTTCGCTCAGAATGACAAAGAGCGAAGGGTTCAGAATGACAGGGGGCGAAGGGCTCAGAATGACAATGCTGTATCTTATTGCATCATAAGTAGTCATAGAAAGACTATACTATCAAGCTAGATTGTCTGGTTAAATTTGTTTGCCAGAAAGCTGACAAATTTGTTAAGCTGATATGGAAATTAACATCATTGAACATTTATAACTATATTTTTTTCAAAAAGCTAAAGGAGATAGAAAGTGATCAAGACAAATAAAAACAAATAAAACGTAATATTAACCACACCCTCCAAACTAACCCTCGGGCAGATTGGCTGGTGCGGTGGGCAGAACTATTACATCCATGAAGGGAAATACTCAATATGGTACATATCTATAATTATCCAGAAGAGCTTTGTCCAGGCAGTCGTAATCCTGCGAAGCTTGTCCGGATCGTTCTTCAATTCCTCGGCAAAGAGGTTAAACAAATATTGATGTATGTATCCCCAGAGTGCAATATTTAATCTTACTGGTATATAAAGATCCTCGAGCCCAAAGATGGGGACATGTACGGCGCCAACCCAGCGAACATGATTCCAGAATTCTTCGTCCCATTTACACTCCAATATCTTGAGAAGAAACTTTTGTTGCTTTGCCCTCCGAACATCAACGTATTTTTTGGCAATCTTCCCTGTTTCATCCCTGAACCACCTTGATAACCATGGGTCATTTATTAACTTTTCATAATAGATATGGTCAAGAATTGTCTTTAGGTTTGCAGCTATAATCTCTTTCGACTCTTTAATGGCCTCTGTATCCTTATCCGTAAAGTCCAGACACTGGGCCATGTACTCATGGCGCTTCATTATATCTAAACTGGTTTCCCTGTAAATGTTCCATGCTTTTTTAAATTCAGGAATGTCTAAAACCGCTGTGTGCTTACCAGAAGATTCTTTCTTCTTTGCCTCCATAGGAAACATATTCATGTATGCTTCTGACATTATTGACATTTCTTGATTCCTCCTTCTTAAATAAATTTAAAAAAATGTTTTTAAGTGCTTATTAAGACGTTTTATAATTTAAAATGATTGTTAGATAGTAATAAATGCATATTATAATGTCAACTACTTTTTCAAAAAATCATATGAGTAGCATGTAATTTAGTAGATTGTAGATATTTTTGTGCTTATAATTAACCAAGGGGAAAACCTGATGACAACAAACTCCAATTTGCTCAAACCATTTATCCTTCCTTACCTGCTATTTATCCTGATAAGTATCATTTTATTATGTAATTGTTCAAGTGCAGAAATTACAAAAAGGGACAAATCACAACGTAACCCCTTAATAGAGAAGATAAGGCTGGCAATGGATGCAAATTACCGAATGGATGTTCAACGATCTGAGGATATCTTTAATGAAGCTATTAACAAATGGCCTGATGAACCACTACCTTACCTTTTCAAAGGAGGTCTTTATCTCAACATATTACGTTATCACAACAAAAACATAGAAGAAGAAAACCGCAAGCTGAAGGAAC
>MAYW01000179.1 GCA_001723765.1 Candidatus Scalindua rubra | reverse complement strand
TAATCGACAACAATTCCGAGATTAACAATTATAGGCAATATTTATATTCTTATTATTAGTCCGCATTGTCCGTTAGTTTTTGCATGTTTAATTTTATTGCCCCCAAAGTTGTCATTCCCGCATGTTTTTAGCGGGAATCTAGGATGAATGAACCTCTAGATACCCGACAAAAGCGTTCGGGTATGACAAAACCCGCGCACGCAAAAACCTAACCGGACAATGCTGATTATTAGTATAAGGTCAAATACTAACAGTGAATCGAATGCATTTGCTAACAACTATTTTCAAAAAAAGATGCACAGTTTTTAACCAGACTTGGCAAAATAAAATTGTCCTCTAATTGTTTACTGCATATTCTTGGTTGCTGCTATGCTGCATTATGATTTCGTCATTTCCTTTCATACGTCTAATCGTTTTTCCCTGTAAGATTCTTAAAAGTCGCCCTTGTGCTTCTGGCGATGCATCACCTATTTCGTCAATAAACACCATTCCACCCGTGGCTTCTTCAAATATTCCCTGATGGCAGTCTTCTGCACCTGTAAAAGCTCCCTTTTCATGAGAGAAAATAGGGACAGAGAAAATAGGGACAGTGCCTATTTAATGAAATAACGGTCGCTGTCCCTATTTAGTCTATGGGCTTACGTGTCCGAAGGTAGCGGAGTTTCTTGGGCGGTCGTTAAGTGCGATTTGCGGGATGCGTCTCACTTTGTATTGAATATTGAACTATTGAAAATTGAATAATATAAAGACGATAAGCCATAGGGCAAAGCGCATGGCGCATGCACGAAGCAGCAGGAGCAGCAGGAGCAGCAGGGGTCGGACCAAGCTAAGACAGCCAGCAGGGGTCGGACCAAGCTAAGTTATTGATATAAATGGGGAACGTTCTTATAACGACTTTGTTTTGGGCCTTAAACGATACTTTTTAGTATTAAAAAATCAATTTTAAGGTTTTAAAGTTTTGGCACGTGCAAACAGACATTATATCCCAAACTATGTTTGGTATATTACACATAGATGCCATAAGAAAGAATTTTTTTTGAAATTTCTAAAAGATCGCAAACGATGGATACATTGGCTATTCGAAGCAAAGAAGAGGTTTGGATTGCGGATATTAAACTATGCTGTCACATCAAATCATATTCATTTATTGGTTATTGACAGTGGTAGTGAGGTGATTCCTAATAGTATTCAATTGATTGCAGGAAAAACTGCACAGGAATTTAATCGAAGAAAAAATCGGAAAGGGGCTTTCTGGGAAGACAGGTATCATGCAACGGCTATAGAAACAGATAAACACCTGACAAGGTGTTTAGTTTATATAAAAAGGTATGTTAATTATCTTTCAAAAACTTATTCGTCTATTTGAGGATTTTCCAAATCCACATCACTATCCTTATCAATAAATGTCTTAAACTTGGCATCTATAGGTTTTTCAGAACGAATGTGCAGATCTCTCTGAGGGAAAGGTATTTCAATTTTGTTTTCTCTGAATACCTTGTCAATTGCAAAATTTAAATCACTGATCGCCATCCATCTTTTGAATATGTGTGCCCAAAAATATAATTCAAAATTTAACGAGCTATTTCCGAACTCTGAGAAGCGTACTATTGGTTCAGGTTCCTTTTCCACATCTGGATGTGAATTCACCACTTTGAACAAGCAATCCTTTACGAGTTCAGTATCAGAACCATACGCAACACCTACTTCTATTTTAGACCTTAGTAACATATCACCTCCATGAACCCAATTCACCACGTTACTCTCCAGGAACCTTGAGTTTGGTACGACTACCGTTTTCCTGTCAAAGGTATTTACCACAGTACTTCTAATACTGATTTTTTCAACCTTGCCTGCAATATCCTTATCAATCGTTATCACATCACCAACCTTTATCGGCTTTTCAAAGAAGATTATAATGCCACTTACAAGATTATTGATTATATTCTGCATCCCAAAACCCAGTCCGATACCGAATGCTCCAGCAAATATGGCAAGGCTCCTTAAGGGAATTCCTGCAATATTTAGTCCAATTATTGCAGCAATACCAATTATAAAATATGTTATCCCGGATGAAATTGCATGACGGGCGCCTTTTTCTAATCGGGCTTTTTCATAAACTTTTGTTCGCAGTACATTTCTTAAATATCTGGTACATATAAAAGCCACCACCAATACTAATATGCCAATTAACATCTTAAAAGGCGTTGTATATCTTCCCTCTGCAAGCACAAACTTGTACGTCAAACCGTTCTTTATTGAAATAAACACATATAAAACCTTTTCATAAACGTTTCGAAATAACTCCGGAGCTGCTGGTGAACTTACAACGTCTCTAAACGTATCATTCCACATCCCAAAGATTATGATTACGGTAATAATTAAAATTCCATAATCTAATAAGCTTTTGCAAATCATGAACCTGACATTTACGGATCTTTTTTCATATTCGAATTCTTCTGCATCAAGTAGTTTTCTTTGCTTTATCTTGCGTTCTTGCGAAAGCAATAGTCGCCTCAATAGAAATCGATATATAACGTAAGCAATGATTGAAACAATCACGCTCTTGATGAGGGTTACTATGAGGGTATATGTTAATAGCGCATATCCAAGGCTTCGTATGGCAAAAAGCAAGACAATAAAAGTAATAAGTAATGGATAAAGAATATTAATAACCTTATTAACGAACTTACCAATGGCGCTCTCGTAATAAGGTAACATCTTTAGCAAAACCGATCTTTGGCTGGCAGCTATCCAAACAGCAAGAAATATCGTAACTATCCTGTAGATAAACCATAATAGTTCGATAACATCCTTTTTCTCTCCGGAGATGTTTCCACTAATTGTTTCTGTACAGCAACCTCAGCAGTTTGGTCACAATGCCCGACTTTGGGCATAGCCAAACCTATGAATGAAAACGAAATGATAAAGGCAAATAAATGTCTCTTTGTAATCATCTTAAATCCCACAATGAATTAAGGTAATATTACTACCACAAATTTATACAAGAACATAAGTTATGATTTATGTGTTTTTAGTCAAAAGTTTAAAACCGCAATTTGAAAGTTATAACTTCCAAAGTAAAATTTAATGTGAATTTAAAACCATACGCGGCCAATTTATGTGGATACTCTCGTCCAAATTTCCATTTGGCGTGTAATTATAGCAGGAAAGGCAGGAAAGTAGTAATAAAAGGTATTCAGATGTAGCCTTTTTAGACATAAAGATTGGTAAATACGTTATCATCACTGCATATGTCTGTCAAGGGTTTTTCAGCATATAGAATGTATCCTTGTAAACGAAGGATGAAGGACGACTTCCCCTTCTGGATCAGGAAGATGGACGATCTTTTCGTCCTTTGTCCCTCTTCCATCGTCTTTCATAAAAAAGGAAATTCCTCTTAAGCCTTACTTATGCTTAACTATTTCTACACTTGTTATCATAAAAGTGAATTTGCTTTGCCAATCTAGGCTTTAGATTTGAAAGCATTTGTTACTGCTTGTTTTATTTGATTTGGTCGAAATGGCTTATGTATTATAAAATCTACTCCTTTTTGCTTTGCTTCATCAACCGCTATATCCCACCCGGTTACCATTCCAATTAACACACGTGGGTTTATCTGTTTGGCAACACTAATCACTTCCCATCCCGATATGTCTGGCATTCCCAAATCTGTTACCAACATATCATAATCACCTTTTTTAAATGCTTCTATTCCGTCTTTGCCACTATTGAAAACATGGGTCTGATGCCCTTGGGATGATAGTATATCTGATAACAACATAGCTATTTCCGGTTTATCATCTATAACCAGTACTTTAGCTTTTTCCACCTCAACAACAGGGAGAACCTTTTCATCTCTTTTTTCTATCATTTCTCTTCTCTTAGATAATCCTATAATAAATGATGTGCCTTCTCCCGGTTCTGTCTTTATTTCTACTACGCCATTATGTCTTTTGATTATCCCATATAACACGCTCATCCCTAACCCACTATGACTTACACCTTTTGTTGTAAAAAATGGATCAAATATCCTATTTTTTGTTTCTTCCGTCATTCCAACTCCATTATCAGATATTTCCAAACATACATTTTCGCCTTTCATATATGTTGCTATATTTATCTTTCCACCCTCTGGCATTGCATCTACTGAATTGAATATCAGATTAATTATCGCTTCTCTTAAATCTGAGTCATTTCCATTTATAATTAATTCTTCTTCTAAAAGAGTATCTACAATTTCTATACTAATTCCTTCTGCCTGTAGATCATCTTTCCATATCGGGGTTGTTATTTCTATAGACTCTCTTACTAAGTCATTAATCTCGACCGGCTTAAACTGTATATCTTCTTCCTCTGTCTTTGTAAATTTTTGTATTTTTTTTATAATGTGAGCACTATCTATTGCGGCTTTTTTGATTACGTGCATTTTTTTCAATATCACATCTTTGTCTTTTTCAATTTCGATGAGTTCTATAGTCCCTAACATTATAGTCAACATGTTATTGAAATCATGTGCCATGCCAGATGCCATCAAGCCCAATGCCCGCAATTTCTCCGACTCTGCAAATTTTTTCAGCAACTTTTTTTCTTCTTCAGTCTTTTCTTTTAATTCACCGTAGAACCTGGCATTCTCAATCGCTATAGCGGCTTGATTTGCAAAGATATTCAGTAACATGGCATCCTCTTCTGTAAAAGAAGTATCATCGGCTTTGTTTATAACCTCCAATACGCCTATCAATTTTGATTTTGCCTTAAGCGGGACGCAAAGTATTGATTTTGTTTCAAACCCGCTTATTTCATCAACTTTCCCATAAGATCTTGAGTCTTTCCTGGCATCGGGAACCAAAGCATGTTGTTCATTCGCAGCAACCCAACCCGCAATTCCTTTCCCGGGCGGGAGACGATAATCCGTCAGTTCGTCCGACTTGGGTCCTGTCGGAACACTGAGTACCAGCTCTCCAGTCTCTTCATCCAGTAACATCAAAGTACTTGCAACTGAATTTGTCACTTTATTTGCATATTTCATGATACTTTCTAATACTTCAGCAATATTAAGGTTAGAATTAATTATCGAACATTCCTCTGCAACGGCTCCCAGTTTCTCACTCTTTAACAACTTGTACACTTCAATCATTTTCTCCTGTTTTTTTATGGCCTGGTCAAGTTGTTCTTTTGTGGCAACTCCCATATCGATTAATATCTGACCCAGCATTGGGGTTGTATCTGTAGCCAGTCGTGCTTCAGAAATTAGTTTGTTCCTTTGCAGTCGTTCTGGCAACGCTTTGTCTCTACATATCTTCCTTTGTATTTTTAAAGCTTTAGCAAGATGTTGTTTTGTAAAGCCCATATCAGCCAGAATTTCGCCTAATAATTTTTTCAGTAACATTTAGTTTTCCCCAAGTCGTTGATATATAACGATTATATAACGAAAATATCAAGGAAATAATTCATGAATTACAATATTTAGAACCTCAAAAACAAGAATGACTGTTTTAATTGATCAATGTTAATTGGAGAGTCTTGTGCTGTAGCTCTTTCAAAACCAGGTTTTTATTAGTTTTTATCGGATTAAATTCAATAATCCTTTAGTTTTTTTGACAATATTATGTTTTTTTGTGTTTTATTTTAAGATGGATGCAAGGCTATATGGCCGGTTCCTCAGAAATAAAAAATCCATGTTAGAGAGTATAAGGAATGTATATATGATTGATTGTGTGTCCCAATTGATAAAAGATTAAGATTTATAAATTAAAAAGAAGGAACTTTTTGTACCTTGGTACTTGTTTATAATGTATAATATTTATTTTTGCTTTGATGATAAATTAGCTCCCGTTGGTCGCCAATTTATTGCATTTTAATCCGAAAATAGATTTCCGATCCCGAAAAGGGACGTGGTCCCATCGGGACTTTACGTTCAGGGTCGGGGTGTGATTCTGCTTGACAAGCAGAATCACCTAAGTAATTCCGCAACAGCGGAATTGCCAATGATTATTTTGTAACGTTTTATGTTATTTCCACAATCCCATTTATATGTCATTCCCGTGAAAACGGGAATCTAGAAATTTTCATAATTCGTGGTGACCCAAACCTGGGTCATGAGCGTTTGCTACGCAAAATGAGATTTACATTTGAAAAAATAAGAACGCCATTCGGGAAGGAGGTGTATTTATGATGTTCTATTATGTCTAACATAGGTTTTTGAAAACTCTGTATGGCTTAATTTATTTTCTATATTTGTTGATTAAAATTTTTTCTACATAAGTAAGGAGGCAGAAGATGTTAAGAAATAGATACTTAAATCTTAGTTATATCTTATTAATTCCCGTAATTGCTGGGCTGGTAATA
Source organism: Candidatus Scalindua rubra (assembly GCA_001723765.1). Lineage (GTDB taxonomy): Bacteria > Planctomycetota > Brocadiia > Brocadiales > Scalinduaceae > Scalindua_B > Scalindua_B rubra. The sequence goes on along the minus strand of MAYW01000179.1, from coordinate 2,653 downwards.
GTAATGAGTGCGTCTGTGGTTAAAGCTGAAGAGGATGAAGTTGTATTAAACGTTAAGGGAATGACTTGTGGTATGTGCGCAAATGCTATAAAGACAGCACTCTTGGAATGTAAGGGTGTTAAGGATGCTGACGTGAGTCATAAAAAGGCTGAGGCAGTTGTAAAGGTTGAAGCAGGTAAGGCAGATGTTGACGAACTTATACAGGCTGTCGAAAAGGCAGGATTCTCAGCAGAGAAAGGCTAACGTTTTAGAATTCTAAGAATGTTCTGAAATAATTTCACCCCGTTAGAAAGAAAGCTCAACATTTATGGTGTAATGAGATGACCAATAAATCTGGAAGGAGTTTAAAGCTTATTCCAAACTTTCTAACGGGGTAGTTTTTGTTCTTTTCAACAAGTTGTGGATGTTGAAGACCGTTATAGATAAAAAAAAAGTTTGACTTTCGGTTATAAAATAATATATAAGGTTATGTTGTCAAAGAAGACTTTATATTTCCTTCCATCGCTTTTGATTAAAATTATCCTCTCTATATGTTTACTCGCCATCCCCCTCTTACCAGGCGCTACTATATTCATAAGTGAAAAGGGGGCTTATTCACGTGAACATCATACATGTAGGTGTACGACTGCACCAGATTTTTTGGGCCCTTGCTGCTGCGTAAAGATGCCAAACGCACTTGAAATGAATTGCTCGCTGAAAGAAAACTCAAAAGACACACTCTCCACATTCATTCAAAGTCTTGCTTGTTCAGGAACTCCAGACCAATTTACAGCAGTATTAGATACAATTAGATTACCAGAGGATAGCATCTTTATCCCAGATCTTTATCTCTTTTGTTACCTAAAGGCAATACCATCAGTTTTTCCAGTTTCACTTCTGATTTCCCCTCCAGACAAACCTCCAAGAATCATCTGACTCCATTAATAACACCTTTTTGTTCAAATCCTTTTTGCAATCCTGACCGTACAGGGATGGTTCATGAAAACTACGTAGAGTTGCATGGCACAGCCGAAAAGATGCAGTAGACAGTAGCCGTATGCAATTGATATCTGCTGGTTGCCTTCTGTCGACTGCTTATTACAATGGAAACCTGAAGGTTTCCGCTACATAAAGCGGCAAGCCCTGATGGATTGCAATTAATCTTTTTAAATATGAGGGAGTCAACCATGCTGTCTAAATATACAAAGTGGTTATTAGTGTTCTTATTTTTTAATGGCATCATTTTCTTTAACCAAGCCCCTATTATGGGTCATCATCAAGGTGGAGTCGGAGGCATTGGAGGAATTCCAAGGGGTCAATCAGCATTTTCACCTGAAACACTAGGAAGGGATAAATTGTCACTTAGCTTTCTTTTTGATTACCAGGACTGGAAACATTTTGACCCCTTCAAGGCGCATGAACTTGAAGAAGGCGGTCGTGATGCACACTCAAGAAGAAAAGATACGGTGTATAATGCAGTTATTTCGTACGGTGTTACTGATAATTTGTCGCTTACGTTTCAATTCCCATTTGTGGAAAGACGCACAAGACAGATAGAGACAGAAGAACTTATTGGTCAGAGAGAAAAATCCACAGGTATTGGAGATGTAACGACATTTGGTAAATATCGCTTTTATAACGGTTTGTTTGGAGCTGCCGTTACCCTTGGAATAAAGGCCCCAACAGGCCAGACAGATGAACGCGACTCAGCAGGAAACAGGTTTGAGCCAGAAGAACAACCAGGGACAGGCTCAACGGATTTTTTCTTTGGTATGGCAATAAATAAGAACCTTGGACGTTTTACAATTGACGGAAGTATTCTCTATCAGCTTACAGGGAGTGGTGCTCAAGAATATGAATTTGGAGATGTTCTGAACGTAGGTATACAGGGTACCTACAAAGTTAAAGAGTACGGGCGCTACCCGGGATTAGATATACTAGCAGGTGTTGTTTCAGAGTTTGCAGACAAGGACGATCAATTCAGAAAGAGGATAAGTGATTCTGGAGGCACAACCGTGTTCTTTGCGCCCGGGTTATCCAGCCAGCTAACAAACAATCTCAGTTCTTCATTCTCAGTCCAATTCCCTATTCTTCAAAACCTTGGGAGAGACCATCAAGAGGTAGACCTTAAGGTATTGTTCGGTATTGGTTATAGCTTTTAAACTGAACTTTTAAACATACTTGTTCGCCCATAAATAGTTTCACAATAAATTCATGATTTTTTGAGGTAACAATAGCCTTTAAGAAAGCTGAAAGAAACAAATCTTTATTGACACCTTTTAGCAAAATTAATAAAATGAGAGAGAAAATTGTTAACCACAGTCTCTAAGCCGACAATTTTCATTCAAAAAAAGCAAGAAATTGTCGGCTTAGAGACTAAAAGAATGGCTGGTGAAATAAAACTTTAAGTTTTGCGAGCACATTATTTGACATCAAAATTTACCAGCTTAGCTTTCAACTTACTAAAAACTTATGAAACAAAAATGAATCCAAAAGATTTGATTTTTACGGGGAATAAATTACATCTTAAAAAAGGTGAGGTTATATTCAAAGAGTATGAAGAAGGCGCAAAGGAAATGTATTTTATTGATTCAGGCAGGGTCAAGATAGTAAAAAAAAGTTGGAGATACAGAAGCAACGCTAGCAATCCTCAACTCAAATGATTTCTTTGGAG
>MAYW01000178.1 GCA_001723765.1 Candidatus Scalindua rubra | reverse complement strand
GCGTGGTGGCGGAAAATCAAGTCTGGAGATTACAAGGAGTACTATAAAAGTCATTATAAATTATAAGGAAAAATCTCATTTATGATAATAATCAGAAAAATAGTTAGGAGATTATGTATGAGCAGAAGAATTATGATCATGCTTATCTATGCAACAAGCTCATTACTCTTTGGTCAGATATTTGACTACAAAAGTGATACAGATATTCCCTCAGAAGATGTAGATATTCCCTCAGAAGATGTAGATATTCCCTCAGAAGATGTAATGGCTTTAGAGACTATTGAAGAAAGTGTTTTATTGGAGGAAAAAATAAATCCAGATGAATATATTGTAGGGCCTGGTGATAAACTTGTAGTTAATATTATTTCTACTGAGAGTATCACCCTGCCATTAATAGTCTCTCCTACCGGTGATGTACTTATACCATCTGTGGGGATTGTTACTGTAGATGGAATGACACTTGCAAAAGTTTTCGAGGAAATTGTTCAGGCTTGTCAAGACCACTATCGTAATGCTCAAATTGTCTGTACGATGGTGAATGTACGAAGCTTCAGAATTCTAATAACAGGGGAAGCGGAAACGCATTTTGAGCGGGTCAGTTCCATTTCAAGAGTATCTGATGCGGTAGGAGCAGCACCCAGGGGAGGGAAATTTTCAAATGTAGATCACCTCTGGAGTAATGAAATATCAAGGAGGAACATACTTTTGCACCGGGGAGAGGATGTCATAAATGTTGATTTGGTTCGCTTTGAGCTTTTAGGAGATAAGGATTTGAATCCCTACTTGCGGGAAGGTGATGTTATTGAATTATCTTATATCCTGCATGATTATCGCATTACCGGTGGTGTACGGCGACCGGGGAATTATGAATGGGTTAAAGGTGAAACGATTGGAGATGCTCTCCAACTTGCAGGAGGATTTACACCTAATGCCGATTCCAGCAAAATTGAAGTGTATACTTTTATCGATGATACAACAGAGGTAAAATCTATATTGCCCTTGAACAAAGAAACACTTAAGCGACCGATTAAGCCAGATAATTTAATTGTGGTCAGAGTAAAGCGTGATTATCATCGTCGTGATTTGGTCCGTATTTTTGGTGAAGTAAAATATCCGGGTACTTATAAAATTATTCCTGGAGAAACCAGGGTGCGTGATATACTGAAACTTGCAGGTGGATATTCCAGTAAAGCGGACAAGAAGAAAATCAAGCTCACTTCTGGTGGATTCTCAATTGATAAAGAAGCTGAAAGGATTTCTACTATTCCACATGCAGATCGGACCGACAGTGAATTATCATATATACGAGCTCGACTTCGATCAGAAAAAGGCGGTGTTTTTTTTGCATCTCCTGAGATGGTATCATCAGCTATGGATTTTAAATTAGAAGCGGGTGACGTCATATACATTCCGAGGTATTTTGGCGTGGTGGAAGTTATAGGAGGTGTCCTTTTCCCTGGGCGCTATCCCTATATTCCGGAGAGGAGCCTAGAAGAATATATAAAATTAGCGGGAGGAACTAGCAGATATGCATCTGGAGATATCTATATTGTGAATGCTGAAACAGGGACAAGATTATCATCAAAGAAAGAGAAGCAAATTTCAAATGGAGATATCATTTTTGTTGAGGAAAAAATTGAATATCGGAAGTGGGATCGTTTTCTTGAGATTATGGCCGTCGCAGGACAAATTGCTACGATTGTTATTGTAATTCAAAATACTGTGCAATAATTATGCAAAGACTAACCGATAACGAGAAGAAGATACTTGAGTTGGTGAAGAAACATCCAGCGATTTTGTCCGACCGTGCAGAGCGCGAGAAAGTTGCTGTGGCGAATGGGATGACAGAGAAGACGATGAGGAACCGGATTGCGGATTTGAAGCGGTATGGGCTGGTGGATGATCATGGATTTGTCAGAGTAAAAAAGGGTAGTTCTTATGAGAAACATGTAATGAATGTATCAGAAGAAGTTACTGGGTTGACTGTCAATGATTACGTTGTCCTTTTTCTGCAACGGAAGAAGACAATTATCAGAAACCTTATAATCTTTTGTTTACTGACACTTGTTATTACTTTATTAATGCCAAGGACATACCAAGCAAGTACTGTCATTATGCCACCAACAACTAGACAATCTGAGGGGATGCTTAGTCTGATATCTAACTTACCAATAGGTGCATTCGGTTTATCAGGTGAAGGTTCTGAAAGCTTGACATTGGTAGCTATATTGAAAAGTCGAACAATGCTTGAGGGGGTTGTTAAGGAATTCAACTTGGTTGATCTATATGGGACAGAAAATGTGGAAGAAGCAGTGGAATACTTAGCTGGGAAAGCATACTTTGAGATCGAAGAGGAAGGTACAATAAGAGTAACTACTGATGTTTCTACACCTTGGTTTTCAAGTGAAGAAGACAGGGATAAATCAAAGCTATTGGCAGCGCATATTGCTAACTATTTTGTGGCTGAATTAGATCGCACAAACAAAGAACAAAAAACTGAAAAAGCTAGATTTCAGAGAATGTTTGTTGAGGAGAGATATCTTCAGAATATCACTGATCTTCGCGATTCAGAAGAATCACTCCAAAAGTTCCAAGAAAAGTATAAGATGATTGCTCTTCCAGAGCAGACGACTGCTGCTATAGAGGTTGCTGCGGCCACAAAATCTCATATTCTTGCTGCTGAGGTTAGATTAGGAGTTCTGAAGAATTACCTTAACCCTAATCACCCGGATGTTATATCCTTGGAAAAAGAAATCGAGTTATTTCATCAAAAACTATCGGAGATGGAATTTGGTTCTGAAAAAAAGAGCAGCGATCGGCTATTTCCTTTATTCTCAGAGGTACCAGATTTGGGTATACAACTAGCCCGTTTGATGAGAGAAGTGGAAATTCAGAATACGTTGTTTACCTTCCTCACTCAGCAATACGAAGAAGCGAAGATACAAGAAGCCAAGGATACGCCTACTGTACAAATCTTAGATACTGCAGTAGCACCCGAACAACCGATAAAACCTAGAGTCTTTTTCTTATTAGCTACAGCCATTATTGCATCGTTTCTGTCGACTTTTTTTGTACATGGGATTAGCTGAACGATTTAGAGGTATTTTTGCACAAGCGACAAAGTAATATTAATATGAGAGCTTAGTATACCTTTATGAAACTAATAGGTGGCCCAAACTGAGTTTATCTTATGCTCGAGGCCTACTGGTACATTTTACTACCCCTATATACATTAGCCTGTCTGTGTTTTCCAGAACTAAACTTGGTTTTATTCCTCTTTATTGGAAGAGTGATTTATGAGCCAAGGCTTGGTTTATTCGATTATTTCAGTCTTAACCATATAAACATAATAGTCCTTTTAATACATACTGTTTGGATAATTCGAGTGAGAAAAACAATAATAAATTTGAATTTAGGAGGATTAGAGTTGTATCTGCTTTTTTTTTACTTGGATGAGTATAAATCTTTTGCTGCTAAGTGAAAATCAGTTATATGGTTTTGAGAAGCTTATCGTTACAATTTTTTATTTCGTTTCTAGGTGCGTTGGTCTTTCTCAATCGTTTCCAAAGACTTGGATTCGATGTTATTAGAAATCTATTGATATCTCTTTGTCTAGTTAGCATAGGAATGGCAATGGTAGGATTGCTGAATTTGTTTATTGGTACGGAGGTATCAACTTCTGCTATTGAGGGAAGAAATGCTATTTTAGGTGGTGGACCTATCGTGTTCTCGAGGATAGTGGGATTATCTATTATCATATTGGTTGTATTTTTCAAGAAACTTAGAGAGTTAATTCCGACGATTCCACTCGTCGCATTAATTATTCTCCTTCTAACTGCACAGATAAGTACCTTATCTAAAGGGCCTTTGTTAAGTCTTTTTGTAACAATAGCTGTGATGATTTTGTTTTTTGGACGGCAGACACAAAGGACTAAGCTTGTTAGAAATATAGTGTTTGTGATGGTAGTGGGTAGTTTTATTGTGAGCCTGATGTTCTATCTTGACATGACAGAACGCTATTTCTTGGATCCGTTTTCGGATATCTCTTATGTTAGTTATGGCCGTAGAATCCAGCATTATCAAGGTTCTATGGCTGCATTTTTTCATAGTCCTGTTCTTGGGATTGGGCTTGGAGATTTTAAGGCGTTTGGTCACGGCTTCGATTATCCTCACAATATCTTTCTAGAGACTCTGGCCGAGTTAGGGATAATTGGTATCATAGTTCTAACTGCAATTATAATTGGTTTCTTTTCTCTTATGAAGCGATTGATTCGTATAGAACAGGATAAAACTTCTTCTCTTGAGATTAAAGCTCTCTTGTTTGTAACTCTCTATATGTTTTTTTAATCAACTGATTAGTGGGGATTTAATGGATGCCAGATTCTTGTGGTTTTTCTTGATTGTAGGCACTTTTGTTTACCGTAATCGCCTCGATTCAAAATTGGCGAATTCGTGACATCAAATTCTATATTAGTAAGTTCGGGATATGTCTTATCCGCTCGCATAGGGGGACTTATAGCTCGATTTGCAGTGATATACCTACTATCTCTCAAGTTGGGACCAGAAGGTTATGGCCTCTATACATTTCTGATAATGCTGCTTCTGATATCATCGTTAATTGGGAATCTCGGTTTTGGGTATTCCAGCGTATACTATCTTTCAAAGAACGGGATAAAACCAGGAATAGTTCTGGGGAATTCAATTGTTTTGGCAATTCTTTCTGGATCCACCATGGGATTACTTTTACAACTTTCGCCGCTTATCTTTGTTAATCTGTTTAGGGATGTTCTCCCTGAATGGTTGGTGATACTCGGTGTGGCAGTACCGATTTTAACACTGCGGCGTTATATTATAGATGTTACAAACGGGATGCAGAAATATAAGCTATATTTCCTTAGCATAACTGCAGGGTGGATTCTTAACGGTCTGTTTGTTCTGGGTTTGTTTGTTTTAAATCAACTCACAATCTCAACGGGTATCATTACATTTTGTGTTGCTCAGGTCCTTTTTCTCCCGCTGATTATTTACTTGATAATCAAGGAAAGTGGGGAGCCTCTCCGTCTTTCTTTTGGTGAGATGAAGAAACAACTTCGGTACGGTATTCCTCTTTATTTCAGAGATACACTCAACCAGATCAACTTCAAACTGGTTTATATCTTTATAAAGGGATTTTTAGGTTCCACTTCACTTGGAATTTATGCATTGGCGGCTCAATCTGTGGATGCGCTTCTCCACATTCCACGTACTGGATTTACAGTTTTGTTCCCAAAGTTTTCGAGTCATAAAGGGGACAAGTTATTGTTATTAAAGCGAACACTAATACGTTTTGTACTGTTATTTGCATTAGTGCTATTAATCAGCAGTTTGGTCTTTCCCTTGATTGTAAAACTATTGTATGGCCAAGTTTATCTTGGCTCTATTCCTGTATTCTACATCCTTCTTGTGGGTGCTTTATTCATGGGAGTTACAACTGTAATAGAGTCATATCTTCTTGGTGAAGAGAAACAGTGGATTACCTTGAGCGCTTCCTTTGCCGCAACTGTAGTTTTGGTAGTTTTGGGATTAGTCTTGATTCCGGAATATGGGTTAACTGTGGCTGCAGCTGTTGCTTCAAGTGCATCTGTAGTTTATCTGAGTGTAACAATCTTCCTTGCGATCCGTAGCGGACTTACTCAGAGTTCTTCAATAAAGCTACAATCTATAGAGGATATTTAAGAATTTCTCTGATGATTATTCAATTGCTTCTGTTTTTCCTTGTTGGTCTTGTACTCTACATCTATTTATTCTATCCTTTTTATCTGATAATGGGACGATATACCGTTTTTACATAAGATGAGTCATAAACTCATACAGTTGGTAAGTAGAAAACAAAATACTATTTCAAATTTATGAAAGACTATTTAACTGAAAATCTTAAAGAACTATAGCATCCAAAAACCTTATTTATGGAAAAGTACATTTTCGAATAAGAATAACCCTCAGGATATCAAAGAAAAAATAGAATACTTACTTAACATTAAGGATGAAGCTAAATTATTGGGTGTAAAAAGACGAGTAGCAGTCTTGATTAGATATTACTGGTTTACACAAGAAAAAGGTTTATTAAGGTTTTACGTAAATATCTTAACAGAGAAATATGATTAACATTGCACAAATCGGTGTAGGGTACTGGGGACCTAATTTACTTCGGAATTTAATGGCGATTCCCGATTGTAACGTGAAAGCTGTTGTTGATTTGTCGGAAGAAAGGAGGAATTATGTAAATAATTTATATAATTCTATCCCAACAAGTGATGACATTGATATCGCATTAGAGGACCCTGATATTGATGCATTTTTGATTGCGACTCCTGCCCATTCGCATTTTAGTATTGCTGTGAAAGCATTGCAAAAAGATAAACATGTATTAGTTGAAAAACCTATGGCGACTAGTGTGGAGGAAGTAGAAGAAATAGGTAAATTAGCAGAAGAAAAGGGTCTGGTGGCAATGGTGGGGCACACATTTTTATATAATTCAGCTGTAAGATATGTGAAGAAACTGATCGATTCCCGAGTGTTGGGTGATATACGGTATATTTACAGCCAGCGAGTGAATCTCGGTAGAATTAGAAGTGATGTAGATGCGTTATGGAATTTTGCACCCCATGACATCAGTATCATACAGTATTGGTTAGATGAAGCTGAACCAATTCACATCACAAAGAATGGAATAGATTATGTTCAAAAGGGGATTGATGATGTTGTATTCATGAATATCGAATATCCCGATAAGATTATTGCACATATTCATGTTAGCTGGCTTGATCCCCATAAAATACGGCGAATGACAATCGTAGGAACAAAAAAGATGGTAGTATATGACGATATTGCAGAAGATAAAATTACAATTTATGACAAGGGTATTGATCGAATAGCAGCTCTTGGAGAAAATATGGATTTTGATGATCCAAAAACATTTTCTTTTCTGCATCGTGATGGAGAAGTTGAAAAACCAGTAATAAAATGGGTAGAACCCCTTAAAACTGAAATTGAACATTTTATTGATTGCATCCAACATGGCACACCTTGTTTCAGCGATGCGAATCATGCAAAAAAGGTAGTGAAAATATTAGAGGTAGATTTTGAATAATATTAAAAAGACAGCTATTATTAAAGATTCAAAAGTAGGGAGAAGAACAAAAATTTGGGAATTTGCAAATGTTTATGGTTGTGATATTGGTGATGACTGTAATATTGGTTCCTACGTTGAGGTTCAAAATGATGTAAAAATTGGACACCGTGTGACAATATCATCCCATGCGTTTATTTGTTCTTTAGTGACCATTGAGGATGATGTATTCGTTGGTCATGGCGTAACGACAATTAATGATATTCATCCACCTTCATACAAAAGAACTGGGTCGAAAGATCAATGGAAAAAAACTTTAATTAAAAAAGGTGCGGTGATTGGTAGCAATGCAACGATTTTCCCGGTAACTATCGGAGAAAATGCCATTGTTGGAGCTGGAGCTGTTGTTACAAAAGATGTGTCGGATAATTGTGTAGTCACTGGAAATCCTGCCAAAATTGTTAATCGGAAATCAACGTAATGAATATTCCTTTAGTTGATTTGAAATCACAATATCAATTGCTGAAACATGAAATTGACTCAGCAATACATCATGTGATAGATGAAACTGCATTTATTAACGGCAAATATGTCCAAACATTTGAAAATGAATTTGCAAAAGCTTATGGAGTAAAGTATTGTATTAGTTGCGGCAATGGAACAGATGCTATCTACATTATCTTAAAATCTATAGGAATTGGACAGGGAGATGAAGTTATTACAGTTGCCAATACTTGGATATCTACTGCTGAAACAATAACTCAAGCTGGTGCGAAACCGGTTTTCGTAGACATTCATCCTTATTATTATAACATAAATACTGAACTGATCGAAAAAAAAATAAACGATAAAACGAAAGCAATTATTACGGTTCATTTATTCGGTCAACCAGCCAACATGGATGTTATACAGGAGTTGTGTCAAAAGCATAGTTTGTTATTAATTGAAGATTGCGCTCAGGCACATTTTGCAGAATGGAATAAACGAAAGGTAGGCACTTTTGGCATTGCTGGCTCATTTAGTTTTTATCCGGGAAAGAATTTAGGTGCATACGGCGATGCTGGTGCTATTATCACAAATGATGACTCATTTGCTGAAAGAGTACGTATGTTTGCAAACCATGGTGCATTACAAAAACATAATCATATTATAGAGGGAGTAAACAGCAGGCTTGATGGCTTGCAAGCGGCAATACTATCTGTAAAACTTCCACATATATATGCTTGGAATAAAAGACGCCAAAATAACGCTTTATTATATAATAAGTTGCTCAATGAAATTGATTTAATCACCATTCCAAAAATTGATCCAAGAGTATCACATGTATTTCATCTTTATGTGGTTCGAACACCTCATCGAGATGAGCTGCAAGTTTTTCTAAAAGAAAGGGGTATTGCTACAGGAATTCATTATCCAACCCCATTACCTTTTTTAAAAGCATACAAATATTTAAATCATTCTCCAGATAATTTCCCAATAGCTTATCTGTACAAAGATCATATTTTATCATTGCCAATGTTTCCTGAACTGACTGAAAATCAAATCGGTTATATATGTGATTCAATCAATGAGTTTTTTAAAACTTAATAGAATGAAAAGTCTGATTATTAACTAGCGTGAAGCAAAAAAGAATCCGTCTATCTGTTATTACAGATAAATTTTTTCCATTAAATACGGCTAGTGTGATGCGGATTAAAGCATTGAGGGATGCTTGGACTGATTCCGGTTATTTTGATGTAACAGTATTCACAGCAGTAGTAATTGAAAACGGTGAACATATTAAATATGTAAAGTCTTTTTCCCCGGCACCTTCCAATAAAAGTAACAAAGTGTTCAGGTTATGGTCTGAATTTTTATTAGGTACTGAATATTTTTTACGCTTAATGTTTCATCGCGCTGATCTCGTTTTTATTTCCAG
>MAYW01000177.1 GCA_001723765.1 Candidatus Scalindua rubra | reverse complement strand
GGTGAAAGTCAAGTATAAAATGTGTTGTAAAGCATTGATATGTCGTAAGTTATGTGGCGCACGACTTACGACTAAAAAAATTTTTTTTGCTACGTTTTTTAACATAGTAATGTATGTAAAAGGGGTAGAGCAAAATAACTATTTTTTTCCTCCAAATATATTCCAACTACATGATAAATCAAAATCGCCATCAAATTTGAATTTATTATCGAATTCTACTTTAAAATCATAAAGGTTTTTAAAGTCTTCTAACGAATCTGTTTCAGTCCTACCCATTAATCCACTTTCAACTAAATTGAAAACTATTTCTCCAAAATCTTCACTTTTATTTACGCCCCATAACTCGAAAGTTTTCCTTGCCATGAAACCAAATTTTTCCAAAGCATATTGTCTAATCCCTTCTGAAAGTTCCTGTCCAGTAACATGTCGTTCTTCTTCTCTTAAGCTATTGTATTTCTTGCCGAGCTTGGAAGCAGTATAATCAAGAGCCTCAAAGATAAATTGATATGCATGAATTGAATAACGACTATCTTTGTTGATAATTTCTTGGAGTTTTTTCCATGTATCAAAAAGTTTTTTTTCTCCCACTTTATCCCTCTAAGCTATTAAATTTATAAACATAGTTTTTTTACTGTTTGCTAAGTAACGGTAGTACATTCAACCTTTGGAAAAATTGTGTTTCCCTTGCACACTTTTGTCCCGGGTTTTATGCCACCCCATGTAGTTTTGCCTTCAACCGATTTCTCATCTGCACATAATCCTAACTGTTTTTGTATCTCGATGGCCGTTTTTGGCATAAACGGGAAAATAAATATTGAAATTATTCTTATGGCTTCAACCAAGTTATAAAGAACTTCATTGAGCTTATTCTTTGTAGCGAGTTCTTTTATTAGTATCCATGGTTTTGAAATTTCCACATACTTATTAATTAATCCGATATAGTTCCAGATTGCTTCTAGTGCTCGGCAGAATTGCAACTCATCCATTGCAAGTTCCACTTTGTCATTAAGTGTCTTAGATTTTTCGATTAGTTCTTGACCTTCTGCCGATGCATCTTTAGCTTCCGGAACAACTCCATCGCAATATTTTTCGACCATAGTTAATGTTCTATGAAGAAGATTACCCAAATCATTTCCTAAGTCACAATTAATTCTATTGGCAAGGGCATTGTAGGAAAAATTTCCATCTAATCCAAAAGGTACTTCTCTAAGCAAAAAATATCTATAGGCATCTACTCCGTAAGTGTCTGTTATCTTGATAGGGTCAATTGCGTTACCCAAAGATTTTGATATCTTTTGACCTTCCAACGTCCACCAGCCATGGGCATATATTTGGACAGGCGTTTTTATTCCTAATGACATTAACATTGCTGGCCATACAACGCCATGAAACCATAGAATTTCTTTGCCTATTACGTGTACATTGGCTGGCCAATATTTCTTTAGTTTTTCAGACTTTTCGTCATGTCCTAAGGCAGTTATGTAGTTAAAAAGAGCATCAATCCATACATAAATAGTATGTTTTTTATCCATTGGTACCGGAATACCCCATTCGATTGCAGCCCTGCTAACACTAATATCGTCTATACCTGCCGTTAGTCTCCGGTATAATTCATTTCGCCTAGATTCTGGTCTGACGAAATCAGGATTTTCTTCGAAGTTTTTTAAAAGTGAATCTTGGTAGTTTGATAATCTAAAAAAATTTTTTTCCCTTAGTTTTTCAACAGAGCGTCCACATGCTGGGCAATCCCCTGAAGATAACTGCGATGACGTCCAAAAACTTTCACAGGGGATACAATACCAACCTTCGTACTCTCCTAAATAGATGTCCCCCCTTTCGTACATCTTTTCAAATACATCTTCTACTTGTCTGATATGTCTTTTTTCTGTTGTTCTAATAAAATCGTCGTTTGAGATATCAAGAACTTTCCATAGATTTTTAAATCTTTCGACCACCTCATTTGCCAGTTCAATAGGTTTTTCGTTGTTTGTCTGGGCAGCTTTCTGTATTTTCTGCCCATGCTCATCTGTTCCTGTCAAAAAAATACATCGTAATTCCTCATCCTCTTGTATCTTGCCAAGGTATCAGCCGCTATTGTAGTGTATGAATGTCCTATATGTGGGATATCATTCACATAATAAATTGGTGTAGTAATATAAAACGTTTTTCTATTCACATATATCTCCACATCTCGATCCACATTCTTTTCTCATACCTGTCCGTGCTCCGCTCACCTGCTCTAAAATTTCATCTTTTGATACAACAACTAATTTGTTATCTTTTGCTTCCATAGTTACTTTTTGCTGCAAGATATCGTAATCTACAACCTCACCAACACCCTTAGTAGTAACTATTAATGTTCCTTTTTTAGGAAGATTGTGTTTTAGTTCTTCATACGCCTCATCCTCGTATCTAAGGCAACACATTAGCCTGCCACATCTACCAGATATTTTTGATGGGTCAAGTGTTGCTTTCTGGTTTTTAGCCATCTTCATGGTAATTGGTTCCAAATCTTTTAAGAACGTTCTACAACATAGCTCTCTGCCGCAATGTTCATATTCTGCTAACAGCCGAGCTTCATCTCGGACACCGATTTGTTTCATTTCAATCCTAGACTTGTATTTTTTAGCCAAATCTTTAACCAGTTCTCGAAAATCAACTCTCCCTTTAGCTAGGAAGTAAAATATTATCTTTTTGCCACCAAAAAGATGCTCAATACTAGCAAGTTTCATTGGCAAATTGTGTTCTTTAATTATTTCTTGGCAAAAACTGAATTCTGATGGAATTGTTTCTTCTTCAATTTCTCTCTGCTTTTTCTCATCATCTTCTGTAACCTTGTATAACACCTCTCCCATATTCGATACGGCCGTTTCTTCATCCATCTCTTGTAGTTGTGAAATAGCTTCGCCAAACTCCACACCACGAGAAGAACGTATGACCACCTTGTCGCCCTTCCTCAAAGTATGAATATGAGTATACGCATTTTCAATGTTCCTTAAAATACCGTATCTTATTGTTAATTGATATCGCATGGATATCTCCTATTATTTATAAGATAAAATCATATCTAAAATAAATTAACATAAACACAAAAGATTGTCAAGCTCATCCATATTACTCATTGTTTGAATGTATATTGTAGCGGAATGTCATGCCTGAGGTCGTGCCCGCCAGAATAATAGGCGGGCCTTAGCAGGTTGTCCGAGAATTGTCATTCCGGACTTGATCCGGAATCTAAAACCTCTGTAAATATTTATAACTATAGATTCTGAAATAAATTCAGAATGACAAAAATGACGTTTTTGCTAATTCTCGGACAGCCTGTTAGGTATTGCCCTACGTCTTAATTCAATGACATTGCCGACCGATGGCCAGCCCGACATCCCAGCCCAACATATGGCAGGCGGGCATCTGTGCTAAGGAATCCATTCCTATTATGGTTTCTTTACCATTATTTTATGGAATTCGTTCTATAGTTTCATTTCCATAAATATAAATTTTTTATCAGATAAAGTTGTTTCAAAAATATAAGTCCTTAACTTTCTAAATCTTATCCCTTATAAGGTCACCATTATTCTTCAATTGGTATTTTATTCGCTGTATTTAAAATAAACTTATTTTTTATTTAGAGAATGAAACCAAAATCCAGGAAGGTAAGATAGATGATACAACAAACAATATCTTTAAACATCTCCCCTTTCCTGCCCCCCCCCTTCTTTCTCTAAGTGCTTGCGCATAAACCACTTACACCACTCTGGTTTTATGATTCACCCTTTTTACGTCTTTTATTCATTTACTGTTTCCACATCTTTTTTTTTCTTACTTAATACATATTCCCAATATAGGGACACTATATAATAGAATACACAAAAAAAATAGGAAGTGTCCTCAACCCCAAATGGGGAGTGTATATTGACAATACCGGAATTCATAAATTAGCGGTAGAAATACATAAAATGATTTATTCCTTTATGGAGTCTGTAGAAACAGAGCATAAGTTACTAAGAAAAAATAGGGAGATAGCTCCATCTGCAAAACCCCAATCTGCAATCTAATAACCCAAGGCAGAATTTCACGGGCATTCCCCTTGTCCTTCCCTGCCCAATGAATGGCAGTTGGGCCTGCTTGTCCCTCTGCCTGTCGGGCCCGCCTGTCGGACGGGCAGGCAGACAGGCCTCTCCCTATGGAGGCTTGGCATTACCCATAAATTAATGATGAAAGACCACGGAGACACAAAGACTTGTCATCGAGTAATCGGGGAGAAGTAATGAATTATCGAAATCCCCCTCAACTCCCCCTTTAAAAAAGGGGGAGGACGTGGGGATTTTGGCAATTGACCTTTTGTGCTTTGTAGTTTTAACGAAAATTCTACACCCAAGATATGGATAAGAACAAGTTCATGAGAAACAGAGACGATAGTGAAAGTGCTAAAGTGATTGCCTTTGTTCATCATAAAGGCGGTACAGGGAAAACGACTTCCTGCCTGAATATCGCCGGATGGCTGGTAAAGATGAAGAAAAAAACGCTGGTTGTGGATTTAGACCCGCAGGGAAACGCCACTGCTGGGTTGGGTGTTGACAGAAATACTGTAGACGGCTCAATCTATGATGTGCTGTTTGGCCAAAAGGATATTGAGGAAACAATCTTAGAAACAGATTCATGTATTCATCTGGCGCCATCTTCTCTGGATTTGTTGGCCACGGAGACTCACATGGCTGGCAAGGTTAATAATACAACCATCATCAGAGAAAAATTAGGCAAAATAGAAAAATACTTTGACTACATCCTGATAGATGTTCCGCCGGGCTCAACATTGCTAATGATTAACGGAATTATTGCCTCCGAGAACATAATAATACCGTTAGATTCTGGAATATTCGCTTATGAAACTATGGAAACTCTTAAAACACTTTTGATAGACCTTGATGAAGAAATCGGAGTGCAAACAAATGTGATGATGGCGCTTTTAAAAGGATATCCAATCTCAATCTTTGACAGGGGGCCGACCAGAGAGATTAAGAAGCTGTTAAAGAAATTTTTAACCGCAAATGTTACTTCAGACGTAAGGATTTTTACAATACCATTTTCTAGAAAGGTGTACAAGGCTCAGATGAAAGGAAAGCCAATATCGCACTATGCGCCACATAGCGGAGTAGGCAGGGCTTATAGGAAGATAGCTAAGGAAATATTGACAATTGATGATTGACTATTGAATATTAAAGATTGATAAAGGAATTATCAATTTAAAATAGGGGAGGTGATAATTATGCCGAAATTAGTTAGAAAACCTGGAAGAAAGGCTTTATTTAGTGGAGAGGCAGCAGGTACAGCCACAATTGAAAGAGAAGGAAGATTCGGTGAAGGAGCAGAAGGGCAGTTGAAAGATCTTTTAGAAGCATTAGAGGCCGTAAGAAATGGTGATTTAACGAGAAAGCTAAGAAAGGAAGAAGAGGACATCTTCGGTCAATTGGCAGAATCTTACAATGTTATGGTTGAGCTTCTTAATAATTTTGGAGGCGAAGTTACCCGAGTAGCCAGAGAAGTAGGAACTGAAGGAAAACTCGGTGGTCAGGCAGAGGTGCCCGGTGTAGCAGGTACATGGAAAGACCTCACTGATAACGTCAATACGCTAGCCACCAACCTGACCAATCAGGTCAGAAACATCGGCACAGTCGCCACTGCCATTGCCAATGGAGACCTGACACAGAAGATAACGGTAGAAGCCCAGGGTGAGATATTGCAGATAAGAGAGACCGTTAATAAGATGGTTGACATGCTCGGTGCATTCGGAGGTGAAGTTACCCGAATGGCTAGAGAGGTGGGAACCGAAGGAAAGCTTGGTGGAAAAGCAGAAGTGCCTGGAGCCGCAGGCACCTGGAAAGAGCTCACAGATAATGTCAATGCGTTAGCTTCCAATCTCACCAACCAGATAAGAAACATAGCAACGGTGGCAACCGGTATTGCCAATGGTGACCTGACCCAGAAGATAACCGTAGACGCACAGGGAGAGATATTACAGGTAAAAGAAACCGTCAACAAGATGGTTGATATGCTCGGCGCATTCGGAGGTGAAGTTATCCGAATAGCAAGAGAGGTGGGAACTGAGGGAAAGCTTGGTGGCAAGGCGGAGGTGACCGGAGCCGCAGGCACCTGGAAAGAGCTCACTGATAATGTCAATGCGTTAGCTTCTAACCTCACCAACCAGATAAGAAACATCGCAACGTTGGCAACTGGTATTGCCAATGGTGACCTGACCCAGAAGATAACCGTAGACGCACAGGGAGAGATATTAGATGTAAAAAATGTTGTCAATGATATGGTTGACAATCTAAATAGATTGGCTACTGAGGTCTCAAGAGTTGCTCAAGTAGCCGGTGTAGAAGGAAAATTATCCGAGCGAGCAAAGGTTGAAGGCGTGAAAGGTAGTTGGAAAGATATTGTGGATACTTTAAATAGCCTGATTGATTCAATAGCAAAACCTATTCAAGAAGTAATAAAGCTGTCATTAGCCTTATCCGAAGGAGACCTCTCACAACGATTTACACTTGAGACAACAGGAGAATTCAAAGTTTTAACAGACGCTATTAACAAATCCTTCGACGATCTTGGAGCACTTATCCAGATGTCAATAGGCAGCTCTACAAAAGTAGCCACTTCATCTACTCAATTAGCCGGCACATCAAGACAGGTTAATACTGCCTTAACACAGGCATCAAAGACGACACAACAGATAGCCAATGGCGCAAAAGACCAGTCTAAAAAATTAGAGGGGAGCACCAAGGTTGTAGCTGACCTCTCCAGCTCCATACAACAGAGTGCAGCTAATGCAAGAACAGCAGCTGAAATTACTCAAGAGGCGGCAAAACTTGCACAAAGAGGCACTGAATCCGGGAAGCAAGCAGCCGATAGGTTAAAAACTATAGATGATGTTGTAAGGAGTAACACAGAAACAGCTAAGGATTTGGACAAACGTGCTAAAGAGATAGCAGTGATAGTTGGCACGACTAAAGATATTGCTGATCAGACAAACCTTCTCGCTTTAAACGCAGCGATTGAAGCCGCTCATGCAGGAGAAGCAGGCCGAGGTTTTGCCGTTGTAGCAGATGAAATAAGGAAGCTAGCTGAAGGCACTAAAAACGCTGCTGTCCAAATCGAAAATATGGTTACTGGTGTTGGGGATGCGACAACTGAAGTTGTTACCGGTATGACAACAGGGACTCAACAGGTTGCCGAAAGTATTGAGATTGTGAACCAGGCATTATCCATATTAGACCAGATTGGCGCTGGCGCCCAGGAGATTACGGCTAAAGCTCAGGAAATATCATCTGCTTCGACAGAACAGGCTGGAGGCGCTCAACAGGTGGCAAAGACAATAGAAGAAATAGCCGCAACAAGTGAGCAGGCTGCCACTGGTTCAGTGCAGATGTCAACATCTATTCAACAACAGACTGCAGCTATGCAGCAGATGGCTTCATCAGCCCAAAACTTATCTTCGTTGGCAGAAGAGCTAAGAACTGCATTAAGGAAATTTAAGATAACCGCTAAGGGTGCAACCGCAGATTACGCAGAGACTGCGGAAATAAAAGACTGAAAGGGAATATTGAATATTGAAGAAGGATGATTTTTGATTGGCGATTTATGATTGACTATTGAAACAATACTGAAACGAGTTCAGCACTACGAAAAGATATTGTGACAATATTTGAAAGGTAAGATTTAAGATTAATTGATTGTCGGGTATGGAAACCCGACCTACGTGTGAAAATGTGATGCGTGTAGGCCGCGTTTCTTACGCGCCGTTTTTGGAATACATCGTCCCTGCCCGACAGATGGCAGGCGGGCGGTGACGATATGTATTAAAAGCAGTGACATGGTCACTGTACTCCAAAAACAGAGACGTAGGGTGGATTAAGGACTACAGGACGAATCCACCGCAAACGTCTAAAATCAACAATCGACAATCAAAAATATACAATATTCAATTAAAGTGGGAGGAAGATATGAATGAGACAGAACTAACCCAAAAAATGCAAAAGAAACCGGAAACTCACAAATTAGGGAATATTGTCCAATTAATCGTCTTTCATTTAGGAGATGAAGAGTTTGGTGCGAATATAGACCAGGTTAGAGAAATTATATGGAGAGCTTCTGTCACGCCAATACCCGATTCCCCGGATTTTATTAAAGGGGTTACTAATGTAAGAGGAGAAATAGCAGTGGTAATAGACCTTAAAAAACGGTTTTTTCTAAGAGTTAAACAGGAAATCGAAGAAAAACACATCATAATGACAGAACAGGATAAGAATCTTTTCGGGCTTATGGTTGATGAGGTTACGGAGGTTTTGAGGATTCCCAAAACAGATATTAAAGGCACTCCGGAATTTGTAACCAGGATAGATCGTATATATATAAACGGCGTGTTGACACTTGAAAATCGTTTGATAATGTTGCTTGATTTAGAAAAGGTACTTTCTGAAGAAGAGCTGGCCAAACTAAGTGAAATTCGAGTAAGACATCGCACTGCTATCGAGGAGGATCGAGAGAGTGTGGCTAGCGCAGAAAGTGCAGATACAACCGCAAAGAAGAGCAAAAAGCGCAAAAGAAATATTGAAAATTGACTATTGAAGATTGAAGAATTAAGTCATTTAACTTTGACGTCGTGTATAGCCATGTGTCGCTAACGCTCACATCATAAATAGTCATTAATAGCAGAAGGGAGATAGTAAATGAAACTGGAAGCAAGAAGTCAGAAAAAGAAACAAGATACAATAACCAAATAATCACCAAATTCCAATAATCTAAAATCAACAATAGACAATAGAAAATTATTTAAGGAGAAATAATATGTCAAAAAAAATTCTCATCGTAGACGATTCACTATTTATGCGAAACGTATTAAAAGATAATTTACCTGATAAGTATAAAGTAGTGGAAGCGGCTTCAGGTTCTAAAGCAAAGGAACAATTTAGGAAAGAGAAGCCGGATTTGACTTTATTGGACATTATCATGCCCGAGGGAGAAGAAGAAGGCATAAGTGTTTTAAAGAATATTAAAAAAATAAACCCTAAAGCAAATGTTGTGATGGTTACGGCT
>MAYW01000176.1 GCA_001723765.1 Candidatus Scalindua rubra | reverse complement strand
GAATTTCAATTCCATGCTCTTTTGCGATTGCCTCAACGTTTGTACGTATATCGTCTCTAAGTTTTTGTGCAAATCGTGGATAATCAAAAATACGAATATTTCTGGATTTCAGAAACGAGGCCATTCCATGGGCATAATTAAATCCAGGAAAAGAAGGATCAAATAAAAAACCCACCATAAGGGTGGGTTTTTTAAAAATGGCTCCCCGGGTAGGACTCGAACCTACAACCTAGTGGTTACAGTTATCCCAACATTACTGTTAGGGCTGGACTATCTCATCACCTTATCCGCCTGAGACGGACTTAGGTGCTAGGCGCTTCCCCTCATTACCATTACATTAATATTGAGAGTACGACATTTCTGTCTAGTCTCTGCACCTTTCCTGAATCATGATGATTCAGGACTTGGCTCAGGATTACCCCTCTTTTCCACTAAAGAGTAGGGCTTCCCTGAATTCACCTAGTTTTTCAGCCCAGACTTTCGTCTGGGAGCTGCGCTTTGAGCATGGAGTTCACGATGACAATTGGCACAAAGAATCATGCGCTTATCTAAAATAAGATTTAAACTTCGCACAGCCACCCACTCTACCATTGAGCTACCGGGGAACACTATATTAATTTTGGATTGTAGATTTCAGATTTTGGATTTAAAATTCATTTACTAACATATTTGCATGACAAAATCTAGGAATATTTGTTGTAAAAGGAAATAGATTCCTGCTGGAGTTTATCCCGTATTTATTACGGGGCAGGAATGATAAAAGGCTAAATATTTATTCTTATGCTGATTTTTTAATGGTTTATTTATAATTTCAAAGACGTTTAGTTACTATAATTGCTGTTACAATAATCTAAAATTTTGGAAATCTCCTGCCTTAACTTGTTGCGTTCAACAATCATATCAATAAAACCATGTTCAAGCATGAATTCTGATGTTTGAAATCCCTTGGGAAGTGTTTTCTTTATAGTCTCTCTAATAACTCTCGGACCTGCAAATCCCAAAAGTGCGCCTGGTTCGGCTATTATAATGTCTGCCTGCGAGGCAAAACTAGCCATGACACCGCCCAATGTCGGATCTGTAAGTACAGATATAAATAGCATCCCTGTCACCCGAAGCTTAGATATGGCAGAACTCGTCTTTGCCATTTGCATAAGAGATAAGGCGCCTTCGTGCATTCTTGCGCCTCCTCCAGAACCGGAGATTACAACAAGCGGTAATCTTAGTTCCAGCGCCTTTTCGGCTGCTCTCGTAATCTTCTCTCCCACCACTGATCCCATACTCCCCATTATAAAACTCGAATCTGTAACACCGAATACGATTTCCTTTCCCTCAATGGCCCCTTTTCCAACTGTGGCAGCTTCTTTCAAATGTGTTTTTTTCTGTTCACTTGCAATTCTCTTTTTATAATTTATGCGGTCTTTAAAATTCAATGGGTCAGCAGGCAACATATCCTTCCAGTACTCTTCAAAACTATCTTCATCGAGTGTGATTTTTATACGTTCAAAGGTTGATATCCTAAAGTGATAATTACAATCAGGACAAACATCAAGTTTTTCTTCTACCTTCTTTTTATAAACTACATTGTTACATCCCGCACACCTTGTCCACAATCCGTCTGGTATATTCCTTTTTCTTCTAAAGAACAATTATGTTTCCTTTCTTTTGCCTCTAATAAGATTTTTTAACTCTTTATAAATAGACAGGAGAACTCCTGTGCCTTCCGACGGAGTCCTTCTATCGCATCTTTATAGTCATCCTTCGCAAATATGGAAGTTGCAGCAGCAAAGACATTTGCACCTGCAGATGCTGCGTCTGGAATCGTTTCAGGTTTTACACCACCATCTACTTCTATATCCAGGTTTTCAGGTGCCATTTCTCTCAATTTTCTTATTTTGTCACATACATATCTTTTGAAAGCCTGACCGGAAAATCCCGGGTAAACCGTCATTACTAAAAGCATGTCAATAGATCCAAGCAATTTTTCAATTGTCTGTTCGTTCGTATCTGGATTAATTGCAACTCCAGCTTTTAAATCTTGATCCTTGATCGAATTGATAACACTCAACGGATTATCTGTCGCCTCAATGTGAAAAGTTAAGATATCATCCTTCTCTGTTTTTTTCGTAAAGGATTCTACATATTTATCAGGGTTTTCAATCATGAGATGGATATCCAGAGGGACTTGGGTGATTTTCTTTATTGCTTCAACGATAAATGGTCCCATCGTTAGATTTGGAACAAAATGTCCATCCATAACGTCAATATGGATCAAGTCTATACCAGCTTTCTCCACTTTCTTAATTTCATTTCCCAACTGTGTTGGGTCAGCAGCAAGTATTGAAGCAGATATTTTTATTTGCATATAAATTAGCTCCTTTCACTCGCTAATTTATTGTATTTTGCTTCGCAAAATAGGATTCCGCTTAAAATGCATATCGCGGCATAGCCGCCCGCCTGAACGGCAAAGTCGGGCAGGCAACAACGTTTGAAGTGTCTAAAGTGACTTAAATTGCCCTGTGGAGTAATATAGTTCTGTGGGTAATTTCACACCCTACAGGACTCAACAGGGTTAAAAATAATGCTCTTTAATCCCCCTCTTTCCCCCTTTATAAAAGGGGGACTAAGGGGGATTGCTCACTTCAAACCCTGGCCCAGACCGCAGGGCGGATCGCATCAGGGCGGGCTTTAGGCACTTTTAACTTTTTATGAGACTCAAAAAACTTCCTAAAAATGACATTGTGACACAGTCTGTCTGACGATGGTCATGACTATGGTTTATCCGTCAGGGCGGCTATACCCGGCAATTCTTTGCCCTCTAATAATTCCAGAAATGCTCCACCACCTGTGGATATGAATGACACCTTGTATGATTCCCCCATCCTATGGAATGCAAGGTCTGTGTCTCCACCTCCTACAATGGTAGCCGCATGTGTAGTAACAACCGATTCAACCATTGCATAGGTGCCTCTGCTAAAGGCATCTATTTCAAATGCTCCCATGGGACCATTCCAGATGATTGTCTTTGCATTTTGCATGGCTTCAAAAAAAAGCTTTGTGCTTGCAGGCCCAATATCGAGGGCAAACCAACTGTCTGGAATTTCCTGGAAGGTTACTACCTTAGTCTCAGCTCCTGCCTCAAATTTTTCTGCGATTACAAAGTCTACCGGCAAATATACCTTAACACCTCTCTCTTTGGCAAGTTTATTTATCATTAAAATCTTTACTAACACAGTTTCATCTATCGTTGACTTGCCAACTCCATATCCATGTACTGTGAGAAAGGGAAATGCCATTGTGCCACCAATAATTAATTTATCAACCTTCTTTACAAGATTCTCTATAATCTTTATCTTATCCGAAACCTTTGCGCCACCAACCAGGGCCACTACAGGTCTCAACGGATTATTTACTGATTTCTCAAAATAATCAAGTTCCTTCTTTATAAGAAAACCTGCTGCTGCCTGTGAAACTGTCCCATTTACGCCTACCATTGAAGCATGTGCTCTGTGGCAATTCCCAAATGCATCCTGTACCAGTACATCACATAAGCTTGCCAGCTCTTTGGCAAACGCAGGATCATTTTCCTGTTCTCCTGGATGAAAACGTAAGTTTTCAAGAAGCAACACATCTTCAGGTTGCATATCGTCAACTTGCTGTCTTACACCAGGTCCTATGCAATCATTTGCCAGTTTTACTTCCTTATTTAAAAGTCTGTGGAGTCTCTTGGCAACTGGTTTCAAACTAAGTTCTGGTTTAACCTTTCCATTTGGCCTGCCGAGGTGAGAGGCAAGGATTACCTTAGCACCTTCATCAAGCAAATAATTTATCGTTGGTAAGGCGGCTCTTATTCTGGTATCATCTGTTATATTCCCCTGCTCGTCAAGGGGAACGTTATAATCCACCCGCACAAATACCCTTTTACCTTTCAATTCAAGGTCTTTAATAAAAAGTTTTTCCATCTTAAGAATCCCTTTAAGTAAGATTCTTCGTTCCACTTCATTTCACTCAGAATGACAGGGTGTATATTAGCATGTCATTCCTTCGCTTCACTCAAGGACAGGTCTGAGGGAGGATACGCCTGTCCTGACGACAGGAAGGGACCGAAGAATCTAATTTAATATATCGGAAATTCTACCTGTCTGCCGACAGGCAGGCAAGCTATTGAAACATTTTACCTTACAAAACTTACTGGTTGTACCATAAAAAATTGCATCCAATTTAAGGATAATTCTATTTTGCGAAGCAAAACCAAGAAGTTAGCGACGTTAGGAGCTAAATTCTTGCAATAAGTTCTATCAAATCTACCATACGATTTGAATAACCCCATTCATTATCGTACCAACCTATTACTTTTACCAGACTATCACCAACTACGTAAGTTGATTTAGCATCAAAGATGCATGAATGATCATTATCTATTATGTCCGAGGAAACAATAGGGTCTTCACAATATTCCAATATACCTTTTAATTCGTTGTCGGCTGCAGCCTTCATAGCATTATTAATATCCTCAATACTTACACTCTTTTTCACTGATGCTACCAGATCAGTTACTGAACCATTAGCAACAGGTACCCGCATTGCCATACCGTCAAGCTTTCCCTTAAGCTCTGGTATAACTTCACCAATAGCTTTTGCAGCACCGGTGGTTGTCGGAATAATATTTATTGCAGCAGCCCTTGCCCTTCTTAAATCACTATGCATTAAATCCGCCACCCTCTGATCGTTTGTATAGGCATGAATGGTGGTCATAAGTCCTTTTTCAATCTCGAAGTTATCATTAATTATCTTTGCAAGTGGCGCAAGACAATTCGTGGTACAAGAGGCATTGGAAACAATTTTATGTTCAGGTTTAAGGTCATTTGTATTTATTCCTACTACAATTGTAGCGTCAAGTTGGCCTTTTGATGGTGCAGAAAGGATTACCTTCCTGGCTCCAGCTTCAAGATGTTTTTCGCAATCCGTTTTCTTTGTAAAGATGCCCGTAGATTCTACCACAACCTCAACTCCTAAATCTTTCCATGGAAGTTTAGCAGGGTCTTTTTCCTTTACCAACTTAATTTCTTTTCCTCTTACAATAATTGCATCGTCTTTTGCTTTAACGTCACCCTTAAATTTCCTATGGACTGAATCATATTTTAAAAGAATGGACAATGTCTTGGCATCGGTTAAGTCATTTATGGCAAGTACATCAATATCTTCCCTCTCCGCAATTACTCTATATACATTTCGGCCTATCCTGCCAAAACCATTAATTCCAACTTTAATAGTCATTTTTTTGATTCCTTTCCAGTCGTTATAATAGATAATTTTCCTTTAAAATTCAAAATTAATTCCTCTCATTTAGATACACACGCCTATATAACACTAACAGGTTATGATTTTTGAGATGCCTTTTTTGAAAAGTCTTTCATCACACCTTTTGAAAGGTGGAATTTAAGAATAGATTAGGGATTTTTCAATAATGATATTAGAAGTATAGGTTGTCCCTTCAAAATATAAGCATTCTATAAAACGAGGAAATACTTTATGGATGTGATTGGACAGAACAAATTATTTAACACAAAATCTTGTAATTTGTCAAGTTTTTTCCAACTTTGGTCAAGGCAAATAGAAAATGTCAGGTTTTTTCCAACTTAGTCAACTTAATCTTTTTACAACTCTTTTATATACCGAAAAAAATTGGCTTAAATTTGAGAAAAATAGTTGCAATCTTGTGGTTTTTTGCTTTAATACTCACATATTAAAAAAAACAATCCCTTATCATTTCTATGTAAGGTAATTTTTCTCTGTTTGTAGTAGGTATCTACTATACTATTTTCATTTTGAGGAAGCACAATGACATATAAGAAAATTCTTGTGACACTAGACGGTTCGTCCCTGGCCGAAAGCGTTCTGCCTCATGCCCGGGCAGTGGGTCGTCAGTTCAACGCAGAGGTGATTCTGTTGCAGGTCGTCGCCGAGAGAGATGTCACCATCGGGGGTATTCCCACAGGTGAAAGCTGTGGAAAGGCGCTCCGCTACCTAAAGGAGAAGGCGTCAGCCCTCACCGAGGATGGCGTCGAGGTCCGCACGCTGGCCAAAGAGGGCGACCCCGTTAAGACTATTCTGAGCGTGGCTGAGGACGAAAAAGTAGATTTGATAGCAATAGCGACACACGGCTGGTCCGGCCTCGACCGCCTGGTCTATGGCAGCGTCACCGAACGTATCCTGCGTAGCGCCACCCATCCCCTGCTGGTCATACGCCCTGAATCTACTTAACCTGTCATATCTTTTTTGCCTAAACTACATAATTTGTTATATATTATAAAATTTCTTTCGATTGAAAAAAGGATGATAATCAATGAACTTAATTAATACGTGGGTAGGATACTTAACACTGCTTTTATTCATAATTGCCTATATGCTTGTCGTTTTTGAGGAAAAGATTCATTTAAGGAAATCCAAGCCTGTTGTATTGATAGGTTGCCTCATGTGGTTGTTTATTGGTGTTTATGAAATAAAGCATGAAGCTCATCATGCCAGTATATATTCTTATAAAGAAGGTAGTACAGTCCATTTTGAGGTGAGGCATGAAGGAGGAGCCCTCGACTTTGTTGAGCATCTTATTGCAGAGATTGGAGCGCTTTTTTTCTTCCTCCTGGTTGCTATGACATATATCAATACGCTCAGTTCTTTAAATGTGTTTCAGGCCCTGCGTGCCTGGCTGATATCTAAAGGGTTGGGTTTTAGAGCACTCTTTTGGGCTACTGGAATCATAACTTTTTTCCTGTCCCCCCTTGCAGACAATTTGACCAGCGCCTTACTTATGTCAACAGTAGCGCTTGCGGTAAGTGACGGCAACAGGAAGTTTATCGTACCGACATTTGTCGGTATCATAGTTGCCGCCAATGCCGGTGGGGCCTGGAGCCCTTTTGGAGATATTACTACACTGATGGTATGGACGCGCGGAATGGTGGAAACCCAGACATTTTGCTATTTGATGATTCCGTCCGTTGTTAACTATATCGTCCCGGCGCTTATCATGAGCTTTTTTATCCCAAAGGGGAACCCCTCTGGCGGAAAGGAAATGATTGCAATGAAACCGGGAGCCAAAAGGTGTATGCTTTTCTTCGCACTAACCATTGCTACAGCGGTCTCTTTTCACCAGTTTCTAGACCTTCCTCCTTTTCTGGGTATGATGACGGGTTTGGGATATCTTATGTTTGCACAGTACTACATGAAAAAGTGGGGAGAGAAGAACTTTTTAGAAAAAATTGGTCTTGAACATGAAAGGCGTAAGGTTTCCCGCTATGAGTTTTTCAAACAAGTGGAGCAGGTGGAATTTGACACCTTGCTTTTCTTCTTTGGCGTTCTGACTGCTGTGGGGGCATTGTCGTATGTCGGCTATCTCAGTCTCGTTGGAGGAGGGTTTTATGAATTCATAGGATATACTTCTGCAAATACAGCAGTAGGGGTTCTTTCTGCTATTGTTGACAATATCCCTATTATGTATGCAGTCTTAAATATGGATCTGGCAATGGGAGTGGATCAGTGGCTACTCGTAACATTAACCGCTGGTGTTGGAGGCAGCTTGCTATCAATAGGTTCAGCGGCAGGCGTGGCTGTGATGGGTGTTAACCGGGAAAATTACACATTTTTGTCTCATTTAAAATGGACACCTGCCATTGCCCTGGGTTATGCCGCAAGTATCTTTACCTGGTGGTTAGTGACAATGGGTATGCGATGAGAGAAAATTTGAATAGACTATAACTATCTTTTGATCCGAAAATAGATTCCCGACGTGAGCTAAGCTCAGCTTTGTCGGAGTCGGGAATGACAACTTGTGATGCACTATGTTCTTTCCACTTATCTGTCATTCCCGTGGAATACGTACTTGGGAAGCCCGTCCCCGCCAGAACAGCCTAGTCGGGCTGGCGAACGGATTCATCCGGGCGGGCAGTCAGGGAATCTGATCCTGGCTTTCGTCAGGACATGTTTTCATTTCTGAAGAGCATGAGTGTTTAAAATGAGTAGCCCCTGCTTTCGCAGGGATTCCAGGAATTATCACTGGAATCCTTCTGAAAGGAAGAGTACATAATTCTATTGGCTGCCAAAGAAGATGATTATACTGTGCTTCGGGAGTCCCTCCCGATGCTAGTCCTCATATTTCTTGATGTATCTTTGGTCATTTCTCTTTACATAATAATCTATAAAAAGATAGGATTTGTTTCGGGAGAGACTCCCGAAACACAGAAATCCTACTACTTCCTTTATCACTTCAGGTTTCCTTTGCGCTTTGCGGTGGGCTGAACTTTTACCTTTTCTATACGAATATTCTACCGCAAATGATATATATTCAAGGATAGGTAATAAAAAAGATTAGAGATCAGGTCTTGACATTCTATTAAAAAATACATACTATCATTGTTCTTATCCGTATTCACTCACATACCCATTAACCAACAAATTGAGCGCCAATCGTACTAGACAAAAACGATTGACTCAAACCCAGAGGAAAATATTACTTTTATAGTTAGTTAATTTTTACAGGCTTATGACAAAAAAGGCAGCGTTAGCAATTTTAATCTCTCTTTTAACCTTTTTTCTAATCGTACCGTTCTTAAGTTACAGGTCTTTTAAATCGGCAATAAAAGAGGAATTCTTTGATCATCTTATTACTACCAGGGACCTTCTAAAACTTCAGATATGGAATTATTTTAACGATAGATATGGTGATATAGACATCCTCTCGAGAAATCCCGTAACTTCTCAAGGTTTCACCCGATTACACAGCGCTTTTCTAGCTTATGGTATCGAACATGCCCAATTTCAGAAAATAAAAAATATTTATCAGCCATTAATGGACTATTACATCTCTGACTATGGCTACACAAACATATTTTTCATTGATAAAGATGGAAATGTAATATTTACAGCATTGAGGGAGGACTTTAGCGGGACTAATTTAATTACGGGGGATTATAAACAACATAGCATTGTTCCGGTGTTCAAAAGAGCTTTGGAAGACGTAAATTTTGGGGACTATACATGGAATGATAAGGCAAATGATTATACGGCTCACTTTGCTGCTCCCGTCTACAAAGATGAAAATTTATTAGGTGTAATAATAACAGAAATCCCTTTCGCTCACCTGGATACTATGCTGACACAAAGGGCCGGTATGGGACAATCTGGCGAAGAGTACTTAGTGGGTGAAGACG
>MAYW01000175.1 GCA_001723765.1 Candidatus Scalindua rubra | reverse complement strand
GATCTTAATGAGTGCAGAAAATAATGTTGTAGAGTTAGGTTCTACTTATCTTAAAATAGTACTGAGTTTTCTTGTTTTTCGGTTGTTAATTTTAACTGGAAGCTCAATCTTCCGGGGAGCTGGTGATACTCGAACGCCCATGGTAATTACTCTTGTCACAAATTGTGTAAACATATTGTTTAACTGGCTTCTCATATTCGGTATATGGATCTTCCCACGCATGGAGGTAGCGGGTGCAGCATGGGCAACATCAATCGCCTATACAACAGGGGCATCCCTGATTTTCTACAAACTTTTGAGCAAGAAAAGTATTTTGACAATAAGTCTAAAAAATATTATTGAAGTAAACAAATCCATAATTAAAAGAATTTTAAGGATTTCTTTGCCTGCTGCACTGGATGCTTCTTTAACCCAGATTGGTTATCTTTTTTTTATTAAGATAGTTGCCATGCTTGGAACTGTTTCACTTGCCGCACACCAAATTGCCATCAGGATAGAGGCTCTATCATTTATGCCGGGTTTTGCATTAGCAGTAGCAACCGCCACGATTGTGGGGCAAAGTCTTGGTGCGAACAAACCTGACCTGGCAAGGTTAAGTATGAGGAGGAATTGTCAAATAGCCCTGGCAATTATGGGATTCTTCGCTTTTATATTTTTAGTTTTTGCAAAACCCATGGCAAAGGTTTTCCATCCAGAGCAAGATGTATTAGCTCTGAGTGCGTTTTGTGTGATGATTGCAGCTATAGAGCAACCGGCATTAGCAATATATATGGTATATGCTGGTGGTTTGCGTGGGGCAGGAGATACTTTAAGTCCTATGATTGTTACGATAGTAGGTACATTGTGTTTTCACTTACCAGTTGCTTATGTCTTTGGAATTGTGTTAGAATGGGGCCTTGCAGGAATCTGGTTTGGCGCAGCGCTTGATTGGATCCTTCGCGCTATTGCCGTATACGTACTATTCAGATTAGGGAGGTGGAGGAAAATAAAGGTATGAAAAACACCATACTACATCCGTCCGAAACTCCAGGGATTTAGAAAAATTTTTGGATTTTTTTGTTGACTTTGCTAAAAAGTTGCTTTATGCTTTGCATTTAACTCATAAGATGTTACATACTAAAAGTTTATGGTAAAACACAATTGGTTAAAAAGAGCGCTTTTTTTGTGCATCATCAAAACTTTTTAAGAATCTGTTTTACCTGAACAAACTACCTTCCACATAATAAGACTTTAACAAATCATTAATAGCTAGAGTACCTTTCAAAATTCAAAGGTACCCAACTTGCTATCATCAACAAAATTTAAATCCTTATGTGTCTCAAAAATACTTTTTCAAATTATACAAAGCTTTCAATTTTGGATGTGTTTCATGGTGTTTTCCATTATCCTTCAGGCATATTATTGCCCTTCGAAAAGGTTACATACAAAATTGGAATCCTAACTATGTCAAAAATCACAAACATATTAATACCCTTTATCTTGATATCAACTGGAGTACTCTCCTGCACAAGCCAAGGTATTGTTAGAAAACAGGATATTATGAATCAACAATTCGTTAATACTATAAACCAAAATGATACCTATCAGCAAGTTCAACCACAACCATATGGGAAAGACGTAGCAAGTCAAACCGGATATGTAAGAATTCCTACAAAAAAGAAATCTTCAACAACGAACGATATAAGAAATAAACATGCAGTTAACAACGCAACCGCTGTGGAAAAAGATGTAGAAACACAAAGAGCTACAAACTTCGTTAGAAGATCCGAACTAGTTTTTTCTAACGATGTGGATACCATAGAAAACGATCCCACTCATGGAGGGTTTTCTCCAACCAATCTGGTTGAAAAATCAGAAACAGAAGATGGTAAAGAACGTATTAACAACCTGCCTGTCGAGCAGGCCCGACTACCATCCGTCGGGCAGGCAGGTAAAAAAAGTCTAAATCAAATTAGCCTTGCCCATCTTGATCTTGGAATTGTTTACGCAGAAAAAGGCCGAATTGATGAAGCAATCTGGGAATTTAAGAGTGCGATAGAAGTAGATCCACATCATTTAGAATCACATGTACGATTGGGTAGAGCCTATGGCTCAAAAGGCATGACGGATAAAGCCCTATCGGAATTTAGGAAGGCAATAGATATTGATCTTAATGAAGCTATTGCGAAGATTGCCTTTGATGCATCACCAGTAAATGCAGATCCAAAAGAAAAAATGGATGAAGTTAAGGCACGCATAAATCTGGGAAATGCATATAAAAAGGAAGAAAAATTAAAAAGGGCACAGTTGGAATACGAAAAGGTTTTAGAACTTAAACCAGAACACCCAATTGCCAAAAAATCACTAAGCGAGATATATTATGATTTAGGCACTTCCTACCTGGAGAATAAAAAATATAGTAATGCTATAGATGCGTTTGGTAAGGTGCTAGAAATAACACCTGATTTCCCACAAATTCAAGATGTCCTTGAAAAAGCACATTATAATCTTGGTATAAACTATGCGAAAAACAAAGAACTCGATAAAGCAATTTTAGAGTTTAATAAGGCCATAGAAATTAATCCTAATTATGCCAAGTTGGACAAGAATATTTTTAGTATTGGTAAAGATAAAAAGATTATTTTAAACAGGCCAATCCATCACGGCAGGCATCATTCTGGTGAAAACATAAATGGTAGTACTACTGATGATGTGAGAAGAGAAAGTTCTCACGAAGAAGAGAAAGAGGAGAAATCCCTCCAGAGGCAGGCACCTAATGAAATTGATGTTATAGAAGAAATGATACTGGTAGAAAAAGGTAATGCAAAAGAAACAGAATATGCTCAAAATAAAGTGGAAAGCCATCATTCTCTCCTTCTTTCGCAAGGAGACAATAAAAGAAAATTAATAAAATCCGATAAAACCACGCATAGTACCACCGAGCAATTACAAAGAACAGACGATTCAAAACCTGAAAAAGTACAGCTAAAAACAGAACCATTCAAAGAAAACCAAGACGAGAAACAAATTCAGGAGGATGTTGCTTTTATACAAACTGTGGATACCGAAGAAACGGATGTCAGTCTGACAACAGACCAACCCGTTTCACAGTTTAATCATGATGAGTATAGCCATTCTGCCGGTTCCTCATTGCTGGAAGTGAAAGTTAGTAACTTGGATTCTCTGGATGAAGAAAAAACCGATTCTTTACAATTAAGAGATGAGAAAGAAAGTAAAACTATCTCAGACTCAGGCCATAGGATTTTTTCTTACTATATGACCAGGAATTATAAAACCAGTATAGGATATAACGAGGCTATAAAGAAATATGAAGATATTATAGTAAAAAATCCTTATGATAATAATACTTTTCTTAATCTGGCCTATGCTTATTACGATAAAGCCATGCATCTTGACGATGCGATAGCAAGAAGAGAAGATACGCCAGAAGACAATCATAACTTTTTAGTAAAGCGATTTTATCTTAATGATGATGCAGATGATGAGGAAATTGGAGAGACAAGTTCAATTGAACAAAATAAAACATTTGGAAAATATAACATAGCTTTATATAACAAATTAGGCAACATGTATTACAAAAAAGAGATGTTTAGTGAAGCCGTAATTGAGTACAAAAATGCACTCAATATTGACCCAAATTCTTCTAAAGTTTTATATAATCTTGCATTTTCTTTCTCTAAGAAAAGTTCATACCTTGGTATCGCATTAAAGAGTAAAAATAATCCTAAAAAAACATTATCTGGATTTTGAAATCTAATTTTTCGTAATTATTACGCACAGTTACAAAATACTTGCCAATAAATTTATTTTCTTACTAAAGCAACACTAAAGTTTTTCTCTACAATAACATTAATGTAGATAAAAACTTTAATGTTGTTTAATACGCGCAAAAAATTATGACATTTATATGCAAGTTTTAGGTATAATAATATATATATAGATGACAATATAATTATTTGACAGGAATAGGCAGGTCTAAACGAATTCAGGGTTTAATAAAGTCAAATGAGTTGTGATGTTTGAAACTGTGCGCAGGATAAATGTTGCTATTGTATAACTTAACCCGGTATTTGGTACGTCATCATAACTAATAGCATTCAGAAGAACTATATATAAAAATGGAGGCTTACATACCAACACAAGCATCTCGCAAAAGATTCAACGAAGAAGAAAAGCAACTTCAAGGATTAAACTTTCATTTGGCAAATAACGATAAATCTTTTTTTTACATAAGTACGTTTCCGCCTTATGATGAGGATTAATTATCGACCTCGCCCATAGTGGTGGAAACGACAAGTTCTCCATTCTGTTGTTTATCCTGCCCAACTTGTAAATCGTATTTAGAAGAACCGGAGAATAAAAATCAAATGGCTCAGTACGAATTAAATCTTAGAGACTATACAAGGATAATGCGGAAGAGAAAGTTTATTGTCATTTTTGCCGCCGTTATGCTTGGCCTCTTCAGTTTGGCTTTTTCTATCACAAGGCAGCCTATTCCATTATATAAAGCAACGGCAAGCGTAAAAGTTGAAAAGGCAGTGACAGTTACTGGACTATACATTGAGACCATATCATGGACTGAAGCAGATACCTTAGAGACACAAGCTGCCATAGCAACCAGTATTCCGGTAATCGAATTAGCTGCCAAGAAGATGGGTTTGATTGACAAGGAAATATCCAGTAAGGAAATTCGGGATAATCTCGAATTACTGAAGGTGGTACTTATTCTTAAAAATAAGGTTTCTACATTGGTGGAGGGTGAAACTAACATAATAAATATATCTGCAACTTCAGATGACCCAAGATTTTCAATGACATTGGCCAATGCTGTTGCTGAGTCATATCAGGAAACAAACACCAGGGAAAAAAACATGCGCACCTTCGAGGCAAGGAAATTCATTGAAAACAGATTAGAAGTAATTGTCAAGACTTTAAAGGCCTCTCAAGAAGATCTTAAGAAATTAAGAGAGAAAAAACACTTTGTTTCAATGGATGCCCATGCTCAAGATACAGTCCGAAGAATGCGAGAAGCAGAAGATAGATATAACAAAGCCAAGGACAAGGTAGAAAATATGGAAAATCTAATCGAGCACCTAAAGTTCCAGAAATCTTTGCCTAAGGAGAAGGTGTCGGGCTTTTATTCGAAGGAGATAAGTCCTATATTTACAACTCTCAATGCCAATTTGGATAAACTGCAGTTAGACAGGAACGTGCGGCTAATCGATTTTACTAATAACCATCCTGAGGTAAAAAGAATAAATATAGAAATAGATAGTATAATGGCAAGTATGCTGGAACATTTACTTGCCGAAAAGGGAAAATATAAGGAAATCGAAAAAAAATCATTTGAAGAGATGAATAAACAAAAACTCGAGTTTCTCTCACTTCCAGAAGTCAGTTTCGACCTGGAAAGAATTCAAGCCGATATCACAAATTATCAAAAACTCCTCGCTGAATTAGAATCGAAGCATCAGGAGGTATTGATTAAGGAAGCTGAAAAGATACAGGAAATAATAATAATAAGGCCTGCTATTTTACCATCCTTACCAGTAAATCCACCTACTACCATAACTACAACAGTGATTGGCACTCTCATAGGATTTATATTGGGAGTGGTCATGGCCTTTGTACGTGAGACCATGGATACTTCCATTGGTACAATTGAAGATGTAGAGGAATTTCTTGGCGTTCCGGTTGTTGGGGTAATTCCATATATGGGTACTGAACAAATCAAAGAAACGCTGCTAAAAAAGAAAGACACGGAACTACCCGAAGAAGTGCTCGAGTTGAATGCCCGATTGGTTTCCCACTTTGCACCAAAATCTACTATAGCAGAGAGCTATAGGGCTTTGCGTACAGGAATAGAATTTATTACAACAGAGCGACAAATTAAAAGTGTAGCGATTACAAGTTCATCCATGAGGGAAGGGAAAACCACCGTAGTAAGTAATTTTGCAATGACATCGGCACAGATTGGTAAAAAGGTACTCTTGATTGATGGTGATTTAAGGAAACCAATGATAAGCACAATCTTCGGAATAGAAAGAGAACCGGGATTATCCGACGTTATCCTGGGAAATTATAGTTGGGATGAGGTGTTAAAGACAGATACAGATATTATGATGGGAAAGATGGGAATGGAAGATATAACAACAACAGCGCCAGGAATAAATAATCTAAACATAATAACTTCTGGTTTAATACCCCCGAACACAGCAGAATTGCTTAGTTCGTCTAAGATGAATGAAATTCTCTCCCAAGTTAAGGAAGAATACGATATTGTATTGTTTGATGCTTCTCCTGTTCTCCCATCTACCGATGCCGTAATACTATCAGCAAAAACAGATGGTGTAATCATGGTATATCAAGTAGGTCAGATTTCAAGAGGCGCTCTGAAACGTGCAAAGACACAACTGGGAAACGCAAAGGCAACAGTAATAGGAGTAGTTTTGAACGGCCTTAAACCTGAGACTGGTAAAGATTACAAGGATTACGGCTATTATGGTTATTATTATACGTACGGCGCCGAAGCGGGGGAAGAACCATGGTACAAAAGATGGAATTTTCAAAGATGGTTTAAGATGCCCAAAATAGTAAATATATTGTTGGAGAAAATAAAAGGTGGGGAAGTAAAGGAACAGCCTGAGAAAAAATCTGCTCGAAAGTTTTGGTCAGGTGGGGAAGTAAAGAGTTTCTTTAAGGAAAAACCATGGAAAAGATGGCTAAGGATTATCATCTTTGTTATTACGTCAACTTTCATATTTTATGGTTTACTGTGGCAATTTGGAATCCTGAAGTATTAAAACCAAATGCATAATCTTTTGGAGAAAATAAAAAATGACAATTGAGTCGAAGAAGGTCAATATAATAATCGTCTTAATAACGTTAGCCATCCTTGTTGGTTGTGGAAACATTTTTGATACTGAAAGACCGCCTTTAGTAACAAGAGGACATGGAGTTCACCAGTGGAAACTGCCGTGGAAACCAGCTTTATGGTCAAGGGATTTTGGCCCTGAGCAGTCAGGACATTTTCGTTCTTTAACAACAGGAGATTTTAATAACGACGGTAAGATTGATATTGCTGGTGGCAGTTATGAACCGGGGGTGATATTTGTCTGGCATGGGGATAATTCAGGCAACTGGAAAAGGGCACAGCGCCTTAGGATAAGGGGGGACATACGTTCATTGGATGTTGGTGATTTAAATAATGATGGCTGGCTTGATATTGTTTCATCCAGTATGGGAGATACAAATGGCGTACAGGCATGGATTAACGAAAATGGCAAATTTGGAGATTTGCAAACTGTTTCTGAAAAGGATCTATTCGATGGCCTTAGACTTGCTGATGTAAATAATGATGGTAAATTGGACATTATAGCAGCCAATAAAACTGGTGTAGTTAAAGGAGGTATTAATGTCTGGTTAGGAACAGGTAAAGGCAATTTCATTAAGGAAACAGGCCCAACACGTACGAATATGTATAGTGATGTTGAGGTGGGCGATTTTAATAATGACGGAAAGGTTGATATAGTGGGTGCGGCATGGGGCCATGATGGGGGTGCGCTGAGGGCATGGTTAGGTTCAGGTGATGGCAGGTGGGGAGCTGCAACATCAGTAATCGAAAAAGGTTCATTTTGGGGAGTTGATGTGGCAGACGTCAATGGAGATGGCAATCCAGATATCATATCGGCTGCGAATTTTGATGGTGTAAAAATACATTATGGTAACGGTAAGGGCAAATTTTCAAAAAAGAAAACTCTTGCCAAAAAGGGAAACTTCTGGAGGGCAAAAGCTGTTGACCTTAATAACGACGGCTTATTGGATATAGCCGCCACATTAAGCGATAACAATGGGGTTATTTTATGGTATCAAAAAAGTTGGTTCAAATGGTTGATTGCTAAAGATGAAGGGCTGCCCAGGAAAGGTTATTATTTTGACATCGAATTTGCGGATTTTAATGCTGATAATAGACTCGACATAGCCACCGCAACTTATGGAGAAGGAGTAAAGATATGGCTAAGAGGTATAGAGGAGCTGGCAGAGTTAAAGACTAAAAAGGAAGTAGTTGAAGTGGTGGAAGAAGAGGAGATGAAGAAACAGCCTCCTGTCCCGGTGTTTTATACCTCTGTCTTTTTTGATACAGAAAAGGCAGATCTTAGCGCAGAATCGATAACCATCTTAAACAATTTATTAGACGTTCTTAATAGTGTTGAGGGAACTGTTTTAAAGCTAAAAAAACATGCCGACTCTAAAAGAGTCGATTCAAAGCAATCTCCAGGTAATCATGTCCTTTCAGATGAGAGAATTAAAGCTGTGACAGATTTCTTTCTCTCCAGAGGCATATCTCAAGAAAGGATTGAGATCGATATCCAGGTAGATTCGAAGGCCGATAACGAAGGTGGAGACGTAAAGGCGTGGCAAGAAAACAGAAGGATAGATATTGCAGTAAATTATGGTAAATCGCTGGATAATAAACAAGAGGATAAAACAAAGATTGATGCCAATTCTGAATTAGATGGGGAAGGGAAATATGCTTATCCGTTTATAGAAAAAGGTGACTTGATTCCCGTTAAGGAATATAAAACCTGGAAGATGGTAGACGGTATTCCAGAGTATAGAATTGGTCCAGGAGATATATTGGATATAACATTCTGGATAGGGTTTAAAGAAAACAAAAATACAGTCAGAGTCTCTCCTCAAAATACTGTATCATTTTCTTATATAAAAAAATTTTAAAGTAACTGGATTTACAACGACGGAATTAGAGAAGGAATTCACCAGACTATTAAGCGACATGTTTAAAGACCCGTTTATTAAGGTAGAAATAACAGATAGTAACAAGCATGCCCACACACTTTCAATCTTTGGGGCAGTAAGATCCTTAGGACGACAGCCAACGGGTCCTGGTACATACAGAATGTTCGGAAAAGAAAGGATATCACAGTTTTTATCAAGGGCGGGGGGGCATTTGCCCAATGCTGATTTGACACGTGTACAACTAACAAGAGATAGGAAGGTTTTTTGTATCTACCCAATATCTTGTGGGAGATTGATATACTTCTGAAACTTCATCATCAGAATCACCATTTCCTTAAATTCACAAAACACTTCCTTTTCCTTTTCAAATTCTACATCAATAGAATTTATTCTTTTTAGCAATAAATTGCAAATATTTTACTTGACTTTATCGCCGACCTGAGGGATACTATTCTTATAT
Organism: Candidatus Scalindua rubra; assembly: GCA_001723765.1. Taxonomy (GTDB): domain Bacteria; phylum Planctomycetota; class Brocadiia; order Brocadiales; family Scalinduaceae; genus Scalindua_B; species Scalindua_B rubra. The sequence goes on along the minus strand of MAYW01000175.1, from coordinate 58 downwards.
GAACTATCCAGGCGGAAAAGGGGGTGTATATCAGAGGTTGATTAATCTCATGCCGCCC
>MAYW01000174.1 GCA_001723765.1 Candidatus Scalindua rubra | reverse complement strand
AAAAACTTAAAAATGTAGTTAAGATATTATATTATAAGTACTTACGTTAATATTGATATTAGACCAGTATGTATAATCTTTATATTGTACAAAGTCCGTCATAACTGCAATAATGAAAACACCTTATATATAAATTAAAACATTTTATAGGCATTTAAAACCTTCCTTTTGATCTCCCTGGATCATTTTCGCAAAAGACCTCAATTATTTAACGGATTATACATACCCGGATGGTCATCATAGTTCTGCACTGAATGGACATAGATCATTGTAGTATTCACGTCACTGTGCCCCGCTAATTTCTGGATATCCTGTATAGGTCTCCCTGCCTGTGCAAGCATAGTAAAGGCTGTATGCCTCAAGGCATGAGGACTCAATGTCACACCTTCCTTATTTACTTTGGCCATATTTAAATATTTTTTGACGATGTTCTCAATCGCCATAACCGAGAGAGGGTATGAAAGCCTATCCTTTCTTATGATCAATTGTTTTTCGACACGATCATAGATAAAGGGAAGGAAAATGGGCATATCGCCTGTTGTTTTCACACCATCCTTTACAACCACTCCCAACCATCTATCAAAGGCTCTTAATGATTTACCATTAAGGATAATGGCTGTCTTTGGTCTGTTCTGATACCTCCCTTTTCTATCAACAATCCACACCTTTTGTTGGTCCTTTATCCTTTCAGGTTCAAGGTTTTTGTGTCTCAGGTTGGCTATCTCATTAGCTCTTACGCCATATACAAGCATCAGGAGAAGGATTGTATAATCGCGTTTACCTATTTTAGCACGTCTATCAGGTTGTTCTAAAAATCGCAATGCTTCAGCCCTGGAAAGTACTGTATAATATCCCCTGTCTTTTTGTGGAAAGACTAGAGATAATTCCTTAAAAAAAACAGGATTATGAAACTTCCTGTTTTCTCTTTCAATATATTTGAAGAATCTATTCAGGGATATAAACTTATTCCATATCGTAGTATCTTTGTAATTGTTCTCTCTCAGATAATCCCTGTATGCCAGAATATCAGTCCTGTTTATCTCCTGTAAGTCTTTCCCCAGCCATTGAAAGAATAGCTTGATCTGGTTTTCATAGATTCTCCTGGTATTAAATCTGTGCTGCAGCCCCAAAAAATCTTCCAGGTATTTTTTTAATTCCTCATTTTCAACACCTCTATGTGTCTTAAATTCCTTAAGTGATGCAATAGGATTCTTGAAATCCTTTATCTTTCTCTCAAGGAACTTAAAGAATCCGTTGAGGATGGAGAATTTTCTTTTAGTTGTCCTGTAGGAATGTTTCATTTTTATATTCTCTTGGTAGGCATGAAGGATCTTTTTGTTGATATCACGGATCCCAATACTTTTAAATTCAAAGAATTGTTGTATCTCTGACTTATAGACTTTTTGGCTGCCACCATCGAACTTCTTTAGGTATTGTTTAATAAGCTTACTGCCTCGATCAGTATCCAGAAAGGAACTCATAATGTCTCCTTGTGCTTTTTTGCACAGTGTTCTAAAACCTCTATGACCACACCGGCTTGATGACTGGTAAGCATTCCTATATCGTCTTGATTAAAATATTTACGTACAAAATTATTCAAATGGCCGTCATCCCAGCCAGCCTTTTCCTTAAGGTCCTTAATATATTCAAGTTGCCTGGTGGTAATACGCATATAGTCATTTAAAGATTTTTTCCTCATTTTATCTTTTGTTTTCCTATAAGCTTTCTTACCCTCCAGGCTGTCTATTATTTTTATAGCCTGATCTTTGGTTAAGTTTGATATAGGTGAATATTTCTTAACCAATTTTTGAAAGTGTTTCCCAAGTTTATCTTTTGGTACAACAGAATACTTCTTTATCCATTTTTGAAAGTTTTCATCGAGTTGATCCTTAGTTAAGGACATCACACAGCCTCCTTTTTCTTTCATGTTTTAGGACCTTCATCATTACCCCGGCTTCTTGTCTGGTAAGACTGTTCATATCGTCTTTCCCGAATTTCTTGAGTATAAAGCTCTTTATGTGTTTGCGTTTCCACCCTGCTATATCTCCAAGAGTTTCGATATACTCTAACTGCTTGGGTGTGGCTACCTTCTTGCCGTCAATGCATACTACACTTAAAGCAAACCGTTTTTTGCCTTTTATCCTTTTACGGACTTTTTTACCCTCAAGACGATCTATGACTGCTATAGCCTGATCCTTGGTTAACTTTGAGATGGAGGGATCTCCAGAAACCTTCTTGACTAATTTTCTAAGGTTTTCCTCTTCCAACCCTATCTCTTTTGTCCTGGCCCATATCTTAGGGATTTGCTTTTTAGTAATTTTTTTTGGCTTCATTCATGCACCTTTGATGCTCTTTGGTTCCTTAACGGGAAGTTTAAATAGCTGATATAGTAATAACCTTTTAATATTTAAAGACTTATACCTAGCTTTAATAAAATTAAAAAATTTCTCTATAAGAAAAAATTTAAAAAGTAGTAACAGTAGTAACATCATTGATATTAAAGGACTTAAGGTAGTAACAAGTAGTAACAAAAGTAGTAACCGTTACTACTTGTTACTACTTGTTACTACTTGTTACTACTTGTTACTACTTCGTTACTACTTTTGATTGTCATAAGTCATTGAAAATAAAGGCGTGTTACTACTGTTACTACTGTTACTACCATTTTTTTCACTTTTGTAAAAATTCTTCAAAAACAGACCAGGGGATAGTCACAAAACGTTTTATCTTTTGCCTACTGCCTTTATAACCAACTCTTTGTGGAACTGCGAAATTCTTCCCATTTCTCTTGATCCATCCTTTTTCTGCCCATCCCTTGAGCGCAATTCTTTCTGAAAAACCCCGGCTATTTAATATTTCATGAAGTTTATGTTGATAGATACCTATAAAATCTCCATCACGCCATAATCCATATGACTCACCAACATCTTCATTAAAAGATTTTTCATTGCTGTTAGCCCAGGAGATAACAAGCTCCATAGCCCGTGTTGAGATATCAACGTCAGCCAGTTCTTCATTCACTAAACATTCAAAGACTTTATGAATATTTTCGTCAGCCGTAACTGTGTCACCAATACCAAGGATACTGCAAACAAGACTGGACGCTATCTTTACCATTGAAAAGTAATGAGAGTACCGATCACCCACCTCCGTATTTGCTTCCTTCGATAATTCTCTTTGGTAATTTAAATACTCCTTTTTCAGTTGCTTTATTTCTTCTTCGTTATCTAACAAAGAAGAAATGCCTTCTATATATCGTTGGCCAGCATGCCCATAGTTTTCTCTAACACCCTTCTTGAGATCATTGATAAATTCTCCGCCAGCGTTTGGAAATGGAGAGCCATATATCTCAATCGTTCTGGCCCTGGCTCCTGCAAAGGTCGTGCATTCAGTCAGAGGACGTTCACCTGTTGAAAAGCAGACGGTATGCCATGTGGATGTATATCTTATACCAGTAACAGATCCTCTACCCTTCCCTACGCCATTCGCCACCTGATATAACATATTCCGCATAGTTCGATCATCTACTGTCTGGCTATCATCTGGAAAAATAGGAATATCGCAAAAGAAGTTTGCTATTCTTTCAAGGTATACACGTGTTGAATCCCATGAGAAAACAAGCCCCCCCGACTCCTTGTGGGGGTTCCCCCAAATGCTGGAAGCGAGTTCCAAAACAGTGGTTTTACCAACGCTGGTATGTCCCCAAAAATCGACTATGAAATTAGGGGCCTTTAGTATTCTTAAAAGAGGTGCGGCGAAAGACGCATAAAGAGCAAAACACGCATAAGGATATTTCAAAGTTGGCTCTATAGCCTTTACCCATTCACTATATGATCCCTGGGGATTCAGGGCCTTTACAAACCTTTCAAATCCTGGCTCAGCCTTGAATTCAATTGAAAATTTGCCATCTTCCTTATCCGTTTGTTTGTTGGGCTTTGGCTCGACTTTATTGTTTAGTAAGAAAATCATTTTATTTTTAATGGTCTTCCACCCGATACCACTGGCAATCAGCGTCTTTGGGATCCTCAACATATTGCAAGCCTCAAATGCTGCAAGATATTCGATGATTTTTTTACTATTACTGCTATTTACAGTAAGCCCGGAATCAGAAAGCTCAATAATCTTCCTTGAATCAGCAACTATTTTCCTGGGAATCCACAATTCTCGTAACACTCCATCCCGTTTGAATGTTAACTGCACCTCTTCGGTGCTGTTGTCCACGTCTATAGCCCGGGCGGTTATAAACAACGTGCTATGAAAAATCGTTATAGGAACGGACTTTTCTTTATAAAAATTTATGTGTTTTATGTGATCTTCCTCTACAAAAAAACCGCTAGGCTGGACAAACGTGATTCCGTCAATTTCTTTTAACTCGTATCCAACTTCTCTGGCATCACCAATGAGATCCTGAAAAATCTCTTTCGTTTTTTGATGTTTAATGAAAAAGTCAGTAATATCCTCTTTGTCTCCCATATATGCTGGCCACTCAACTACTTTAATACTTCGCGCATAACCCTTAAGACATTTAGTTATTATCTCTGTACCTTTTCTCCCTGCTTCATCATTGTCGTAAACGAGTATAACATCAAGACCGTAGAGCGCCGCATTCCATTCCTTTTTCCAAGTACCGGCCCCAGCAGTTCCACAAACTGCCTGAATACCGTGCTGGAGTAAAAGTAGAACTTTAAACTCTCCTTCTGTTACGATAACCGGTTGGTCCTTTTTTAGATCACTATTTGGATAAAGTCCGGACGTTGATCCTGCCAGTTGATAGCTTTTGTGATTCTTGAAACTCCATTTACCAGGCTTAATCTCACGTGGTATAACATAGCTACCGTCCTGATAGCCGATGTAATATTGCTTTATCGTATCAAGGGATAATCCATACTTTTCTTGGAAGTCTTTTAGTTTTAATTTGTTTTTCAACAACTGCTGATGCATAAGTTTTATCTGATAAAGACTCAGGTAATTAGCATCATTATTCATGCTCTGTTTAATGGCCTTTTTCTTAGAAGGATTTTTGTCGGAAGAAAGCGGTCTGCCTGAGACATCCACAATCCCTTCCTCTTCTTTGATAATTTGTAAAGCAGTCTTGTAATCAACCCTTCTTAACTTTCCATAAAACTGGATAATGTTTCCTCGTTCACCGCATCCAAAGCATACAAAGAGACCTTTTTCAACGTTTATTGATAGGCTTGGGTTCTTGTCATCATGAAATGGGCAATGACACATTACCTCCTGTCTGCCATTAGGGTTGAAACTAGGGATATGCTTTTTATAAAAGTTTTCAATATTAATTTTCTTTAGAATCTGCTCTGTTTCATTCATCTCTTATGCTCCTCTGCACTTCTATCTTGCTAGAATTTTATCAAATAAAAAAAGCCAGAATCATGAAAGGATATACAGAAGACTTACTGTACATCTTTCCTTGACCCTGGCTTTACCTTTTTATATGGCTTTTACCTTTTGGGTTGGTTTTTTACCTTTACTTTTTTGTTAGGCAAACTTTGCTAGTTTGTATGGCAATCTTAGCCAAGTTTTGCATTCGCATTTCTTGATTACCTGTCCTGTCTCCTTGATCCAACACAATAACCTACTATTATTCACAATTACAACATGCTCATTGATTGTTTCTATCTTAATTCTACAAACAGGACAATGTCCCCCATTAGCCACTACCAAATCACTTTCTCTAACCGACTTATGCGTATTCTTGTCTATGAGCAAGATGTTTGAATTCATTTTTTAGCCTCTCTCTTTTTGAGTGATTTCCTTTTTGATTTTGATACGGTTTTTGTCATTTCCGCGTCCGGCCATTGGTCAACAAGAGGAAGTTTCCAACGCTTTTCGCCAGTAAGATAACGCATATATTCATCATCAAATATGCCAACCGTCGCGAGTATATTACTCATTCCATATTCAATATAATGGTAAACTTCCTCAAATATTTCTTCGAGACTTTCATCGTTAAAGCGATCAATATATTTAGGACCAACAATATGTGTATCAAGCCATGAAACTAATTCTTTAACAGCTACTCTTGTTAGATGTTCTGTTAAATCAGTCACTAATCTCAAACGTCCCTTTTCAGCATTAGACATATATGGTATTTTGTTTATTGCATTAACAAAAGCCTCATCAGACCCAGAAGATTTCTTTAACTCTCTAAAAAAAGATTCCCAATCAGTATCAGACATTCTTTTGTACTTTATTTCTTCATACTTAAGACCTTTTTCCCGTAACTTCACAATCTCTTTGATTTGGCTAATAATATTATCATTAAATTTAGTTACTGTTCCCTTGCCCTTGCCTAGCCCATATCGTACAGGTCTATCTATAAGGCCAAGAGAAATATATTGGGTAATCATTCTTCCAGGATTACCACCAATATTAATATTTTCTTTCTTTAGTCTCTTTAATAATTCTTTTTTGGTTATCATGTTTAGCCCTCAATATTCCGTGAAAAAAATAAAGCTTTAATGTATACGCATTTGTTGTCATGTATTGTACATTGTACAGATAGGAAAAAATATGTCAATATTATTTTTCTAATTTTTTTAGTAATACAAATCATGCCGCCTCTGATTTTTTACCCTGCAATGTTTCGATCTTTTTCAGACATTCTTCCTTTAATTTAACTGCTATGTCCTTTTTACTGCCATTGCCATCCCTATTTATAACAATGTCCATGAATATAATAGCCACTCTTAGCTCATTTATAGCGCCTTTTTTTGATATGAACGAACCTTCCTTCTCCATGCTAATTATGGTCCTTGTCCTTACGATAAGCCAGCCATCTCCCTCACATACACTCTCTATGCCTTCATTAAGTATCTTCTCCTGGCGGGCAAGATAAAGCTCTATTATCTGTTGTAGCCCCGCTCTCAAATTTGATGCCTCAAAATCATCCGACTTAAGCCTACCTGCTAAATCTTCATCTGCAAAACTCCAAAGATCAGAAGACTTTAATAAAGCACCAAAGGCCCTTAGAGCAAATGAATGTAACTCTAACTCATTATATACATCATAAATTGTTGATTCTTCTCTTGACATTGATTGCCTCCTTTTCAACTAAAAAGTTAAACAACAAAAATACTAAGTAACTAAATAAACTGAAGCCGAGAAACGGCATCCATCTTTTTCTCATCCGTGGTATGCAGATACCTCTCTGTGGTTCTGATATGACTGTGTCCCATGAGCTCCTGTACGGTTTTGAGATCCACACCTTTATCTAACAGTGCTGTAGCAAAGGTGTGCCTTGTGGAGTGAGGTGTTATACGCTTGTTAATAAGGGCTGCCTTCTTGACCCTCCTTAAGAGACAGTCTACGGCCTTGTGCGTAAGCGGTTCCATCTCACAATTTCCCCGCTCTCCCAGTGTATAGAAAAGGTGTTTTTCCTGTGCGTTATTATTCGGGCATTTAGTACTAAGATCCTGCATCCTATTTAAAGACCTCTGGTAATCATTGACTGCCTCCACAACGTCACCATTAAGGGCCACACGCCTATGCCTGCCACCCTTACCTGTTACGTCAACAACTGGTTGGTTTCTATATGTGGTAACGTCCTGCTGCTTAAGGCCGCATACCTCAGCCTTTCTTAACCCGGTGCTTAGCATTAAGAGCAAAAGGGCATAATCCCTCTTACCCCTCAAAGACCTCCGGTCAGGCACACGAAGGATAGCCTTGATTTCCTCCCCCGTCAAAAATTCCGATTCTCTTTTTTTCTTCATTTTATACTCTCCTATTAACTAGATTAAAATACGTGGGCCCCCATTTAATGAGACTCACGCCAATGTCTTATATTCAATAGAGATTATGAATGATTTTGTTTCCAATTAGATATTTTAGAAGGTCTGTCGGCTCTCTGTCCAATCTGCCTGCATCAATATCATCAAGAGCCCGTCCAACTAAATCTATTATTTTTCGTTTACCTTCTTCCTGCTTGTATATTCCTGATGCCCATGCACCCAAAAGCCAGATACCTTCCTCTTGATATGTTGGCTTTCTACCTTCAGTAGCTTTATAAAGCTCTTTATAGACATCTTCTTTTTTCTTACTAGACATTAACATCCTTCCTCCTTTCTAAAAGCTGCAAATATAATATGTAAATATAATGTATAACGTTAGTATATATAATGTATTACACTATAGACAAAAAAATACTAGGATTTTTCTTTTTCTTTAACATGTTGTTTAAGTACAAAGTTGATATAGTTAGCAAGGCTTCTGTCATCCTTTTTTGCTAATTTCTCTAGCTTTTCTTTTAGTGTTTGATCCATTCTCATAGTGTACATTACGTCCTTTACCATGTCATGCATCTTATACACAATGTATATAGATTGTCAAGAACAAAATTTTTTTCACTGAAGTTTCTTGTAAGTGAATAATATAGTGGCTTAATCCTCATTTTCCTATCAAGTCTTAAATAATATTGGCTAAATAGATGCTTGGGATTACCCAGGCAGGTACTATTGACGATAGGCTGTTCAAGTTCTCCGCACAATACGGATCTCTCAACATGCTTTGATATGGCAAGGACGATTTAAAGGCCTTAGAATCGATTCTATGAAGTCATTTTTGGAAGTTTCTTTTAATCACTTATGGTTTTTGGTGTGTGGTAGTGAATATGATTAGCTAATTGAGCATGCTGCAGTGTCATAGCACAAGTGAGAGACGATTACAGAACGTTTTTTTTAATATAGATTTTGACATTATTACGACTGATTATATAATAAGTCTATGCCAATTACTGAAGAGCTAAAAAACGTTAAAAAGTTTGAATCAGTAGGTTTTACCCATCAGCAGGCAGAGGCCCTGGCAGAGACGATAGAACAGGCTCAGGCAAGCGGCCAGGAAAGCCTCAAAGAGTTTATACGAATTGAAATGAAAGGCCTTCGTGACGAAATAAACGCCTCTGAGTTACGCATAAAGGCAGATTTGGCAAACTCGCAAAAAGACCTATTAATTAAAATATTCGGCATAATCGTTGGCACTGTAGGCATTGCCGTTACAATCCTCAAACTCTTCCCTTAAGGTAATTCCATTACGGCGGAGGGATCCCCACACCCTCCGCTTTTTCCCTTAAGGGTAATTCCTTCTTAATGTGGTTAACACTTACTCAATTTGCAAATGCAAATGGATCCCCTGGATTGTCCGTGCTGGCGCTATTGACGGTTAGCTGTTCACGCTCTCAGTACAATATGGAACTATCATCATACTTTTGGTATGGCAAGATCGATTTAAAGGCCTCAGAATAGATTCTGTAAAGCCATATATT
>MAYW01000173.1 GCA_001723765.1 Candidatus Scalindua rubra | reverse complement strand
CCCCAATGGCGCTGCCAAAACAATTAGAGCTGTTCGATATCGACGTTGCCTTGTTAGGGATAATTCTGACATAGAAAAGGAATTAAAATATTTACAACAAAACCAAAGAAGGATGAATTATTTTGAATATAAACAAAAGAATCTTCCTATAGGTAGCGGAGTTGTTGAGGCTGCCTGCAAAAATTTGATTGGTTCTCGTCTAAAAAATCAGGAATGAGTTGGTCTAAAGAGGGTGGACAAAATGTTTTAAATCTTAGAGCATTAATTTTAAGTAATCGATGGGAAAAATTTTGGAACTATTTTTTACGAGTTCATTTTCCAGCAAATTCTACGTAATATCAATTGAGCACCCGGAGAAGAGAGAAGCAAGGTAGCGCACATGGGAAGGGAGATTTATTGAAATGGCTATTTAAACAGTTAGCTGAATCAAAAGAACTTTTCAAAAAGTACCTTGGAGTGAAATAACTAATTCAACCACATGGCGTAACCGTTTCAATTATAATTAATCCTACCAAAGAATAGATGAGTATCATTTTAAACTTTCCTAAATTATGAGTAACCATCCCACCTACGGGTGGGACTTGTAGCATCGTAGACTGGCAGAAGTGACTCGGAGATCTCGTTCAAACCTGGGTATTTTTTGTCCTTATCTGAGATAATGGGTGTTTTAACCGGCCAATTAATTCCGATAGACCCGTCCGACCATAACACACCATATTCATCTTCAGGATTGTATATATCGGTAACCTTGTATAATACATCTGCGGTTTCACTAATAACGCAGAATCCATGAGCAAAACCCTCTGGTATGAACATTTGTCGTTTGTTTTGAGCTGAGAGATGTTCTCCCACCCATTGACCAAACGTAGGAGAGCCGCTCCGTATGTCCACCGAAACATCAAAGATTTCTCCCGTAATTACGTAAACTAATTTCGCCTGGGGATGAGTAAGTTGGTAGTGAAGACCCCTGAGTGTGTCTCGCTTTGAATGCGAATGATTATCCTGTACAAATGTATGATTGATACCTGCTTTGGCATATTTCCTTTGGTGGAAAGTTTCCAGGAAAAATCCACGTGAATCGCTAAATACCCTTGGTTCGATCAACAAGACGCCAGAGAGGGCTGTCTCAATACACTTAAAGGACATTTTCTTTGTCCTCTTCCATTATTTCCATTAGATATTTGCCGTAGTCGTTTTTCGACATATCAGACGCTATATCCTTAAGCTGTGTTCTGTCTATGTAACCAAGACGAAAGGCAATTTCTTCGACACATGAAATCTTTAATCCCTGCCGTTCCTGTATGGCTTGTACATAACTGGCTGCTTGTTGGAGAGATTCATGGGTTCCTGTATCAAGCCAGGCGAATCCACGTCCCAGGAGTTCGACTCGTAATTCACCTCTTCTCAGATATTCCAAATTGACATCCGTAATCTCCAGTTCACCCCTGGCTGAAGGCTTTAGATTTTCAGCGATTTCCACTATATCGTTATCATAAAAATAAAGCCCTGGTACCGCATACTTTGACTTTGGCTTTTTTGGCTTCTCTTCTATTCTAATTACTTTGCCTTGTTGGTCGAATTCTACTACGCCATAACGTTCAGGGTCATGCACCGGGTAACCAAAAATCAGCCCGCCTTTTTTTATTTGAGCTACGTTCTTTAAGGTATCTTGAAGGCCATGACCGTAAAATATATTATCGCCAAGGATAAGTGATACAGTGTCTTTACCGATGAATGATTTACCAATGATAAAGGCTTGTGCTAACCCCTCAGGGCGAGGTTGTTCCGTATATGAGAGGAAAAGTCCTAGTTGAGACCCATCTCCCAGTAATTCGCGAAATCTGGGCAAATCTTCAGGTGTAGAAATGATAAGTATTTCCCTAATCCCTGCCAGCATCAGCACAGATAATGGATAGTAAATCATTGGTTTATCAAAGACGGGTAATAGTTGTTTACTCACAACCCGTGTGATTGGATAAAGCCGGGTCCCTGAACCACCTGATAAAATTATTCCTTTCATAATAAATATATCCTTAGCAATACCTAACCTAGACAAGCCAGAACTAAAAAGGGTTTATAATGTTAAATCACAAATAACAAATTTAAAATCTTAAATATTCCGACTCCTTCGTATTAGTTCTCTAAATCACAATTTCTTGCTTTTTTTGACTGGAAATTGTCGATTTAGAGACTGTTGGTTTGTTTCTACCCATCAGCAGCAGTGAAATCCCCCTTTATGAAAAGGGGGAAGATGAGATATTAGTGATTTGGAAGACTGAAGTCTTCCGCTACAATTGAAAAAATATGTCGTAATACACCTAACCCAAACGAGTCGGAAAAGAAATGTAGTTGTATGAAAGCAAACCTAAAGGTTTGCCCTACATGTTACATGCAATTAAACATCTATCATAATAGGCTTTTTAAAATCTTTTATTTCTTTTTTGCATAGGTCTAACGTATTGGGGTGGCAGGTGAACATTATGATTTGATTTTCTCTGGATATTTCATTTAGTAACTTTATTGTTGTCGCAGCCCTTTGGGGGTCAAAGTTTACGAGGATATCATCAACTATCAGTGGCAGCGTACCCACTCTATTGGCATACTCCTTTATAAACGCCAACCTCATTGAGAGATAGAGTTGTTCGGCAGTTCCCCTGCTGAGTGCGCTTACGCTTTTTTGTAATCCTTCCGGTGTTTCAATTACCAGTTTATTGCCTTCAGCTTTCTTTATTACGCGAACGTATCGTCCCTGCGTAATCTTATCAAGATATCGTCCTGCATGCTTTAGGACAAAGGGTTGTCTTTCTCTCTCATATATTGTCATAGCCTTATTTAATAATTTATAACACAGGGCATTTACAGACCATTCCGAAAGGGCTTCCTGTAACTGTGCTTTGAGGTTTTCCTCTTCGAGTCTTAATCCTGCCAGTCTTTCATTCTTCTCCAGTTCAGATATTTGATTTTTCTTTGCCCCCATATCCTGCATGATGCCGGAAAGTTTGCGTTCCATCTGCGTTATCTCGTTTTCCAGTTCCTCAATAGAACGGTCAGTCGTCATGGGGTCAGATTCAGCGGCTACTTCTTCCTTAAACTTTTCAATTTCTGATGAACTACCAATAAGCCTTGCGAGCTGTATTTCGAGGGCATTTTTTCGCTCCAACAAGTCCTCTCTTTTTTGAACTACGTTTGAGTGCTTCCTGAACTCCTCAGCGTTCTTGACTCCACCTTCAACTATCAAGTTCTGAATATTATTCTCTAAATCATTTATGATATCTTGAATGGCCTTTTCCCGAGCCTCAAGCTCCCTTACTCTTTCCTCAAGGTGTTCCTTCTTTTCCTTAAGCCCTTTCTGTTTCTTTAATGTATCATCTAATTTATGGATTGACTGAGAAATATTGTCAAGTGATGTTGTTTCCAGGTTACATAGATTTAAGACTTTATTTACACGGTCAAGATAGGAATGCGCTCTTTCTTTAACATGTTGTAGTTCTTTTTCTGCATCTTCTTTTTTCCTTATAAGTTCTTTAACCTTTCTAACCGATTCAGCAAGGGCAAAGATTCCGTTTCTATCCAGATCTGTACTAAACCCATTATCTCTAAGCCAGCCTTGCCATTTTTCTAATGATTGTTGGTATTCGTCCTTTGCATTGGAGAGTGCTTTTTCCGCTTCCTCGATAGACTTTTTCCTTGCTTCTAAGATATCTATAAGTTGTTCTTTTGATTCGCCTAAAGTACCACTTGATGATTTTTTATAAATGTAATATAAGGCTGCAATGATCATGGCTCCTAAGACTAGGGCCATGATCCCGGAAACTGGCTTAAAGGTCATCCAACAGAATGCTCCTAACATTAATACTATTGGTATTCCAAAGATCAGTAAGAATTTTAATTGTATTACGGGTTTTGTTTTTTCAAGTTTATTGGAGAATGCCTGGAATTCTTTAGCTGATTCTTCTTTGTTTTTTTTCTCTTGTATAAGGGTGTTTTCTGCCTTCTCAACATTAACCTGAGCATTTGAAAGGCTTTCAGTTAAAACCCTTATATTTTGTAAAGTCTCTTTTCCGACATCAATTGTTAGCACACGCTGTTCGTCCCAGTCTGTACCGATATCGGTAATTGCATTTGAAACATCCGTTTTGAGTGAGGTTATGTTCGATTTGATTTCATCTTTCCTCTTTATGTTTTCTATTTCTGCGGATCGGTCTTCAATCAAAGACGTAATAAGAGATTCTGCTTCAGAAACCTTATTATCAATGCGTATGGCGTCTATTTGTGTATTAAGTGTATTAATCTGATTTTTGCATTCCTGCAGTTCCTGTTTTTTTTCTGTTAATTTTTCTTCAAGTTTGTCTAATCTTCTTGCGCCATCTGATGGAAATTCTTCTATTACAAACGGTAAAGATGTTGTTTGTTTTTCTATTTCATTGAGTTCGTTGACATTGTCTCTGCCTGCCTTTAGCCTTGAAGACTTTTCCTTTTCTCTCCTTTTTTTATCAATAACATGGGATAATCTTGTTTGTTCCTGTCTCAGGTTTTCAATCTCTGTGATTGTTGATTTATATCTTTCCTGGTCTTTTTTTATATCGGATATTTCAGACCTGATCCTCTCGATTTCTTTTGTTATTTTGGGAACAATTTGAGCTGCCCCGCCATGTTTATATATCTTATTTTTCTCTTCTTCGACTGACTTTAATATATCCGGCAGTGTGACATCTCCAACTCCTGTGCCTGCTGAATAAATTTGTGCATTTATTTCGTCATTTTCTAATGATTCCAACCGTTGCAGTTCTATCAGACTAAATGCAAATACTGTCTTGTATATATTCTCGCTGACACCATGAAGAAGTACCTGCAAACTTTTTTTTGCGCTTTCTCCAGATAATTCTGATCCATCTCCGTTAAGGATTATTATTTCACCCGTAAGTGTTCGTCCGGGTTTAAGAGATATAGAGAATTTCCTGTTATCTGTTGTTTCCAATTCCAGTCTTCCACCATGGATTCCTCCTGCCAAAGGTTCATAACGGTCGACAGCATCCCTCCTTCCGGGAAATCCAAAAAATATTGTTCTGAGGAATGACATCATTGTTGTTTTGCCTGCCTCGTTAGGACCAAAAAAAAGGTTAAACCCGGGTTCAAAGGCAAAGTTCTGGTCATGAAACTTTCCGTATCCATCTATGTATGCTTTTATGAATCTCATAAATTAAAAATTCTACTAGTTATTAAAATATTATGTTTTACAAAATTTATTAGATATTCAAGCTTTCTGCAACAGATACTATTTATGTCCTGATAATAAGTCCATGCCCAAATTTACTGAATTTTCTAAGATGGTTAATAGCTCTTCTTCATTTACCTCGTCAAGATATTTCCTTATCGTCCTGTTTGACAATGGCTGATTCAGCATCTCCAATAACTCGTTCTTCATTTGATCATCATCTTCTACTTTCTTAGCAAGTCTCAGGAAATCACCAATGAAATTCTCCTGGTTAACATAATCTTCCTTTTTTTTGTCAGGCTTAATTAACAATTGTATTGATTCGGGAAAGATGAAGGGAGTTTGGTTGAAAAAACGTTCAACCAACATCTCTTTTGTTTCCTCTATCTTATCTGTCATTGTTAATTCATGATAAAGTGGAGACGAACCTGCGAGTTTCCATCGTATAACAATTCCCTTTTCATAGTTGGTTAGATTTGAAAGTTCTTCTTCACATTTATCCGACAACAAATCTGCCAACTCAAACGACGTCATAATATTCTTTATATTTATCTCATCCTGTTTCCACACAATATTTTGAACTGGTTTAAATTCATGTGATATTTTGCAATTTGAATCTACCTTTATGATATAGCAGCCTCTGGGCCCGTCTTCATTTATGTGCCTACCCTGAATATTTCCAGGATAAAGTATAAATGGGTCTTTACAAATAACCTCCGGAGTATGGATATGACCGAGCAACCATATATCCATATTGCTTGCCCTCAGATCGCCTATTGTACAGGGTGAATAGGGGGCATGTTCTTTTCTTGAGCCCACGTTTGCATGAAGCAACCCGATAGAAAAAGTATCTTTTTCTTTAGCTTGAAATTTTAAAGAGAGGTTTTCTTTTACCTCTCTTACCTTATAACTTATTCCATAGATTGTACTGATTACGTTGCCGTTTCTTTCAATCGAAACCTTTTCCACCTTATTACCAGCGAGCAAATGTACATTTTTTGGGAATTTTATTTCTGTCAGCCAGTCTGACAAAGGGTCGTGATTTCCCGCAACGATGATAACGGGTATGTTTGCTTTATGCAGTCTTTCAAATTGATCTCTCAGCAGGATTTGTGCACACAGGCTTCTGTCAGCTCCATCAAATGTATCTCCGCCAATCGTCAGGAAGTCAATTTTCTCTGCCAAACAGATGCCTATTATCTTAACGAATGCCTCATTGGTGGCATGTTTGAATCTATCTGCCAATGAAGGTTCTTTGGTGGTCAGTCCCTGAAATGGACTGTCCAGGTGCAGATCGGCGCAGTGTATAAACTTAATTCTTGTCGTCAATTTTTTTTACTCCATTTTAAACACAGATTATAAGGATTTTAAATGTAAAGAACTAATTGTTTTTTAAGCGTAAGGTTTTTGATAATATAACAAAGCTGAGCTTAGTTCGTGTCGCTAATTTATGTTATTTTAATCCAAAAATGGATTCCCGATCAAGTCCTGTACCATAGTGGTTCAGGGCAGGTCGGGGATGACACTTTGTTACTCTTTCTGTCATTCCCGTGGTTTCAACCATCATGACAAGTAGACAGGGAATCTGATCCTGACCTTCGTCAGTGCCTGTCCTGAACTCGATTCAGGGACAGGTTTTCATCATTAGTGGTGACATCTAAAAGATCTTGAATTTGACACGAAAGTATAATTTCAATCGTGTGTTAAATAATATATGAAGGTTTGCCGTTCAAGACGAATTATATCAGAATTAATGCGTTTGTCTAGCTTAGCGGTGAGAAATACTGACTAACTATCGGTTGATGCTGGATTTTAACTTGATTGTATAGGAATTTCCATTTTAAGTGTAAATGAATCAATGGATTACATTTTTTTTGTGCGGAAGCACATATCCAAAAGGGCGTGAAGCAACGACATGGATGTCGTTGTAGCCATTTTGAAAGAGTTGTGCAGGATGCACTAACTCGTAGGGAGGAAGCGTATAGAATAATTGGCTTGTGCATGGAAGTGCATGGAATACTTGGCAAAGGGCATAGTGAGGTAGTTTATAAAGATGCTCTGGAGTATGAGTTCTCAATCAACCACAAAAGAATTGTTTTATGAAAATTAGTGAAATTCGTGTCTACAACCTTCGTGTCAATTCGTGAAATTAGTGTCAATTAGTGTCTACACATCATGTAAATTAGTGAAATTCGTGTCAAAAAAATTATTAAATTATCACAAACATGCAACCTACACTTGATCTTGAAAAAATAAAAGAAATCGTTCAATTAGCCATAAAAGAGGATATAGGTAAAGGAGATATTACCGCAAGGATATTTATTCCTGAAAGTTCTGAATCAGAAGGAATATTTATAACTAAAGAAGACGGTATTATTGCCGGTCTTCCTGTCGCAAAATATGTCTTTTCACAGATAGATAATAGTTTACTTTTTAGTTCAAATATCGAAGATGGCTCAAAAATTAATAAAGATACAATTTTGGCCAAGGTTAAAGGTTCTGCCTTATCAATTTTGTCAGCCGAAAGGCTGGCTTTAAATTTTTTACAGAGACTTTCTGGTATTGCAACACATACAAATGAGTTTGTTCAAAAGGTAAAAGGATACAAGACTCAGATTATGGATACACGAAAGACCACACCCGGCTGGCGTTACCTTGAGAAATATGCTGTGAGAGTTGGAGGAGGAGTAAATCATAGAATGGGATTGTACGACCAGATCCTGATAAAAGATAATCATCTCAAGATTATAGAAGAGGATCAAAAAAAGAAAAGATCTGAAAATTTATTTAAAGAAAATGGACTTATTCATAAGCTTGTAGAAAAGGCCAGGAAACAAACGGGAAATGGAATGCTTATAGAGGTAGAGGTGGAAGATTTGAGCCATATCAAAAATATGCTAGATACCGGAGTTGACATAATTATGTTTGACAATATGGAATCTTCGAAAATAAGTGAAGCCGTAAACATGGTGAGAGAATTCGAAAGAGCTCAAAATGCAAGAAATGGCAAAGCTGTCTTAACAGAAGCCTCAGGCAATATTAGCATTGAGAATGTTGAAGAATATGCCAAGACTGGTGTAGATAGAATATCGGTTGGTACGATAACACATTCAGCCAGGGCATTGGACATATCTATGGATATAATCTAATTAACAATACAATATTTTTAATAAACTTTAAAAAGTTACCGAATTATTGAGCTGGTACACTTGTTCCTATTTGTCTATATTTGCATTACTTGTCATTCCCGTGGTTTTGTCTGCATGGTAAGCAGACAGGGAATCTGGAGTATTTAATATTAGTAGGACCACGCAGTAAGGAATAGAATATTATCAGGAGCAAATTATGGTATGTGATAACCGTGGAAAGGAAGGCGCCGAGCAGCTTGCAAAAGCTTTTGATGTACATTCGGCTATTATTATGTTTCCAGAGTATGAAGCGATAGAAATCAAAAGAGCATCTTAGTGTATTACTTGATCAGATGGTATCAGAATTTCTATACGAAAAAATGAAGGTTTTAACATAAGTCACTGATTTGGGATTTACGATTGATGATTTGGTATTTAAAAATATATAAGTTTGATTAAAGAATTAAATGGGAAATTGTGTCAAGTGGCGAGATGTGACACTAATGTCTTCTCTAATGTCTTCTAATGTCTCTTAAGAGCGTATAAACATGCAAGGGAGAATAAGTGGGGATTATGGGGAAAATAAATAATAAATATTATTTTTGTATGATATTACTTATCGGCAGTATTTTCTTAAATGGGTGTGATGAAAATACTATTCGACCTCGAAATTCAGAAGAAACTAAAAAATCAAAAAAGCTAAAGAAAGAACAGGAAGAAAAAGAATTTTTAGACCTTCAGATTACTACCGACCCTAGCCACCAGAAAAATCCCGCGATTTTTGGAAACATTGTTGGTATCTACCCAATATCTTGTGGGAGATTGATATACTTCTGAAACTTCATCATCAGAATCACCATTTCCTTAAATTCACAAAACACTTCCTTTTCAAATTCTACATCAATAGAATTTATTCTTTTTAGCAATAAATTGCAAATATTTTTCTTGACTTTATCGCCGACCTGAGGGATACTATTTTT
>MAYW01000172.1 GCA_001723765.1 Candidatus Scalindua rubra | reverse complement strand
ATGACCGATGTAAATTCTCCGTCTTCAAAAACCGGAAAATATTCATCTGGTCGTTCTTCTTCCATAATAGAATATTTCCAGCGGCACGATTGTGCACAATCCCCAAGGTTTGCACCACGACCTGCCATGTACGCACTTAAATAACACCTTCCTGAATAGGAAAGACACATAGCACCGTGAACGAATACTTCAGTCTTACAATCGCTATGGGTACTTATTTCTGAAATCTCATTGAGTGACAATTCTCTTGCCAGGACAATTCTCTTAACACCCTGTTTGTGCCAGAAGTTGGCAGATTTACTATTTGTACAGTTAGCCTGAGTGCTAAGATGAATGGTTACTTCCGGTATAGTGTCTCTAACAATAGTCAATATCCCCGGATCAGATACTATAAGGGCATCAACAGGATATCTTGCCAGTTCCTTTATATATTGTTCTATTTTAGGAATGTGATAGTTATGGGCAAAAACATTAAGAGCAATATAAATTCTTTTATCTCTTTTATGTACATAATCAGTGGCTAATCCAATATCATCCAAAGTGAAATTCGATGCTGCATTTCTTAAATTGAATTCTTTACCACCGGCATAAACAGCATCCGCACCATATTCTATAGCTGTCTTTAACTTATCCAAATTCCCGGCAGGTGCAATTAACTCAGGTTTTTTATATTTCTGTTGTGAATCTTTTCTCATTTTAGAATAGGAAAAAGATGCGGTTTGAACCGTTTAAGCCGTTTAAACAGTTTGAACCGTTATTTTACCACAACTTTAGCTCACTTCAAACTTTAGGCACTTTAAACTTTTTAACGTTAGTGAGCTAATTTATCAAGATAACACTGAAGTATTAGTTGTGCAGAAATCATATCCACACTCTTCTTCCTCCTTTTTCTGGATATTTTAGCTTCAGACATAGCCCTATGTGCTCTCACTGTCGTAAGTCTCTCATCAACAGTAATGATGGGTATCTTAAATTTTGATTTAAGAGTTTCAACAAATTCAAGAACCTCCTCAGCTTTTTCCCCTATAGTATCATTCATGTTTTTTGGAAGGCCAATAACTATCTTGCCTATATCTTTCTCATTTATTATGTCTGCCAATTCTTCCAAATAATCTGTACCATCTGCACGCTCGATCGTTGGAAGTCCTTGAGCAATATTGCCTATTGGGGTGCTAATAGCCAACCCAACCCTCTTTTCTCCATAATCAATTCCTAATATCCTCTTACGCATTATCAAATTTTATTCAGAATGGAAACGATTCTCTATTGTTTTGCTTATAGCAACTTTGCCCCATGTCCTTTGTGGTACCACGAAGGATGAAAACCTGTCCTGACGACAGGTCAGGATTGGATTCCTTGCGAAAGCAAGGCGCTTCCTCCTTTCGGGAGGAGTCCAGTTTATTTTCTTAGCAAACTCCATTTTGCGAAGCAAAATGCCATAAATTAGTGAACGAAGTGAACTAATTTATTTAAACATTAAACCTAAACATGACAATATCACCATCCTGAACTATATAATCCTTCCCCTCAAGTTTTATCATTCCCCTCGCCCTAAGCTCTTTCATAGATCCCAATTCTTGAAAATCCTTAAAATGTACAACTTCTGCCTTTATGAATCCTCTAGCCATATCTGTATGAACTTTTCCAGCAGCAGTAACCGCATTGGCACCTCTATAGATAGTCCATGCCCTTACCTCATTGCCCAAGACTGTAAAAAAGGAACATGTATTTAATACCTTACAAGATAACTCTATCAATGTTTTGCTTGCAAGCTCTCCTATACCAAGTTCTCTAATAAATTCCTGCCTTTCCTCTGGTTCAAGATCCATGATTTCCATCTCAACCTGAGCACACATGCATATTATCTCTTCAGAACCACCAGAAAACTCTTTACTCATCAATGGTATTTCACTTATCTGATCTTCACCAATGTTTAATACAGTTATTCTTGGCTTTTCGGTTAGAAAACAAAAACCTTTGACTATCTTCTTTTCCTCTTCACCCAACTGGAGATTTTTAATATCTTTTCCGTTTCCCAGGGCATCCTTAAATAACGACAGGATTCTTAATTCCTCCTTTTCTTGCTGTTGCTCTTTTTTCGGTTTACTTGTTGATTTTTTTAATTTTTCGATTCTCTTTTCTACTATGCCCAAATCTGCTATAATTAACTCACTATTAATTTCATTCAAATCGCGTTTTGGGTTTAATGTGCCTTTAATAAGAGGAATACCTTCATCTTTAAAAACCCTTATCACCTGTATTATTGCATCCATTTCACGTAGAAATGACATTGGATTATACTTACCTGCATGATGTCCCTTTTTTGAATGTTGTACATTACTATCAGTAGATGCCTCTTTGGAATAGCCTGTACCAGAAAAAATACCAATAATGTCCACATATTCTATATCAGCAAGCGTAAGCTTTTCAGGATTATAAATCTTTTTCAAAAAACTCATCCTATCATCTTGAATCTTAACCATAGCAATATTAGGCGCATCAGCAGAAGAAGAAGTATATACACCTGTTTTTTTATGTGCACCGGTAAGTGCATTAAATACAGTTGTTTTGCCACTTATTGGTAAACCTATTATTCCAAGTTTCATTCAACAAATCTCAATTTAGGTTCCATACACACATAAAGTATTTTTACCCATTCCCTTTGCTTTATAAAGGGCCTCATCCGCTCGCTTAATTAAAGTCTCCTGCGTACGAGCATTATCAGGATAGCTTACAAGCCCTGCACTAATGGTTAATGTATCATCTCTTGGAATTCCCTTAACTTTCAAGGTGGCAACACCATTAACAATCCTATCTCCAAATATAATGCCATGCTCTTTAGATGTCTCTGATAAGATTATGGCAAATTCTTCACCACCATATCGTACGACAAGATCTGTTTTCCTGATAAGAGATTTAAATGTTGATGCCAGTTTTTTTAGAACTTCATCACCTGTTGGATGGCCGTATTTATCATTAATTTTTTTAAAATCATCAATGTCAATCATCAATAATGAAAAACTATGTTTATACCTATCACATCTTGCAATCTCAAAATCCAATAATTCATGAAGAAATCTGCGATTATATACTCCTGTAAGACCATCCAAACGTGAGATCTGCTCATAATAGTCTCGTTCTGCCGCACGTCTTTCAAGTGCCCTTTTATATAACGTCCTTTCAACTACAATTTTAAGGTATTCCATATCAAGTGGCTTCGCTATATAATCAGTAGCACCAAGCTTCATGCACGCCACAGCAGATTCCACAGATGGGAAACCCGTCATAACAATAAAATCAGAGTTTGGGGAGACTTGTTTTGCCTTTTTAACAAATTCAACTCCTGTAAAACCCGGCATCTTTAAGTCAGTAATAACTGTATCATATACATCTTTCTTTAATGCCTCAATTGCATTTTGTGCATCTAAAAAAGTAGTTACTTTGTATCCACTCTTCGCTAAGAAGACATTCACAGTTTTCAAGATACTCTCTTCATCGTCAACAACCATGATTCGGACTTCTCCAGAATCACTTTCTCTGGTTATTTCTCTATCATCTTGATTTGCCATTTTATCTCCCTTAAGTTTTTGATCCGAAAATAGATTCCCGATCATGGTCGGAATGACAATGTGTTGTATTATCTGTCATTCCCGTGGTATTGCCCGCATGGTAAGCCCCTAGAATAGACAATGCAAAATTCCTATCGTTCCACGCTCCAGCGTGGGAACGAGGGGGAGCGTGGCAACGAGGGGTTTTGTTTTTTGTAGGGGCGTATTGCAACCTGCCCGAATAGGTACAGGCGGGTACGCCTCTACTCCTGTATCTTTTTCTCATTTTTCAAACGTTTTTTCTTTGCGTCCTTTGCGTCTTTGCGGTGGGCTGAACTATCACCTTTTTTCCACTTTTAATGATTTGGTGTAGAAACTCCAGCTTCCGAAAATGTTGACATTTGCGTGAGAATTTTCACACCAACTTCAACTAGACCCATCCCCAATACTGCTCCTGTACCTTCTCCAAGCCTCAAATCTAGATCCAGAATTGCCTTTTTACCTAACTTTTCTAGTGCTATGCAATGCCCATTTTCTGCGGAAATATGAGCTGAAATGAGGTAGTTATTTACTTTAGGCTCTATCTCACATGCTATTAACGCACCAGCAGTAGAAATAAATCCGTCAATCAACACTGGTATCCTGTGACTCGCTGCGGCAAGGCAAAGACCGGCAATACCGCCTATTTCAAATCCACCTACCTTTGCAAGGACATCAATTGGGTCTAAGGGATCAGGTTTATTAATATCTAATGCCTTTTTGATAATACTGATTTTCTTTTCTATTCCATTGTCATTCAGGCCGGTACCTCTTCCCGTTACCTTACTCACATCCTGCCCTGTTAAACATGCAACTATTGCACTACTTGGCGTAGTATTGGCTATGCCCATATCTCCAGTAGCAACAATATCCAGGCCATTACAGAGTTCATCATTAAGAACCTCTATCCCTACTTCTAGAGATTTTATTGCCTGTTCTCTAGACATTGCAGGTACACACGCAATATTTCCAGTTCCATATCCAACCTTTTTAATCTTTAAACCTTCAACAGGTTCAAATTCCGCCTTTACACCACAATCAACCACAACAACCTTGGCACCCACATGTCGTGCAAAAACACTTATTGTCGCACCACCATCAAGAAAATTCTCTACCATTTGCCTGGTAACTTTCTGGGGAAAAGCACTCACTCCCTCATCGCAGACTCCATGGTCACCAGCCATCGTAAAGACAACTTTATGCCTTATTGTTGCATCAGTTGATCCCTTTATCGAGGCGTAAATGGTTGCGAATTCTTCTAAACGTCCAAGACTGCCCGAAGGAATGGCCAATTTATTTAGTCTATCCCGTATCCCTCCGTTTGAATCTATAGATACCTCCTCAATATTTTCTATGATTTGATCCAAAAGACTCATAACTTTCTTCAATCGTATAGAAGCACAATGCAATCAGTTGAATTATACCCACAACCACAATCATGTCAATATGTGGTTTTAGATTTTCGTTGACAACATCATATCACCGTATAAAATCAATTGCATCAATTACATTGGGTAAAGTATAGAAGAAGAACAGTGAATTTGGATATCAAAAATGGGCTCAGAGAGGAGCCAGAACTATGGAAAATTATTGGGAGCAGTAAAGAGATTAAGGATGATTGAATCTCTTGAAGTAGGACTATCTAAATTTGAAACAGCCCTGAGAAGGGGTGAAGCACTTCCTTTAAGTGAAGTTGAAGAAATCTTTACTCGAAAGGCACTGAACGTAACAAAGGGAAACATATCTGTAGCAGCAGAAAAATTAGGTATCAGCAGATCCACAATTTATAGAAAGATGCAGGAACTAGGTATCAGAATAGAAGACTATCAAGCAGCATCAATTTAGTTTAATAGTATAGGAATTTCCATTTTAACCCTTTGAGAGTTAAGTCCTTAGACTTTTATTCTGCAAGAAGTCAGAAAAAGAAACAAGAAACAAGATACAATAACCAAATAATCACCAAATTCCAATCTCAGTAGTTTGATGATTGGTCATTGATGATTGAAATTTATTTGTATCTTGTATCTTGATTATTGGTGATTAAGGCAATGAATAACCAATGACCCTTTGCGGGTTCAAGTTTGTAACTTGAGTAGGCGCTGTCCCTATTATTCTATTATTCCCAGTATTCCATGAAAGTTAAGTACCTAATCACGCAAAACTATTACGGTTTTATATGGGGGCTGGCAATTGCAGCAATCATATCTTTATTATATTTCACGGGCGTCTTCAATGGGCTGGAAAAACTCTTATATGATTGGCGTATTACGCATAACACATTAAAAAAGACTCCGGATGTACCAAAAATAGCCCTAATAGGTATATCAGACAAAGACATGGAATTGCTGGGCAGGTGGCCCTGGCCTAGAAGCCGTTATGCAGAATTACTATATTATTTGAAGGAGGGAGGTGCTGGTACTATCGCCTTTGATATGTTTTTTGACCTGCCGGATGTGGAACATATCAAAAACGATGTAGCATTATCAGAGGCAGCAAATGACGCGGGCACAATTGTTTTCCCCGTCTGGAGTCCCACTACCAATCTGTTTAGATCAAGACCAACAGATGGAATCTACAAAGGAAGATTAAATAAAAACATTGACATAATCGCCAGTTCAGCAAAAAGGATAGGCCACTTAAACGTATTTTATGATACTGATGGCGTTGCAAGAAGGACACCCATCCAAATAGCCGGTCATGATGTCAATGAAAGATTTATACCACTTTCTCTTGCTGTGTTCCTTGAACATAAAGGAATTGATCAGAAACTGGAATTATACCCTGGAAATTCCTTAAAAATTGGAGACTTGAATATCCCCCTTGATTCAAAGAGTTGTATACCAATCAATTATATTGATTTTGAAAAACAAGTACATGTCTATCAAGGAACAAATATTAAGTGGTTAGAAAAGATTGGCCAGGAAAAACCCATAACCCTATACTCTTTTTTTGATGTATCTCCACAAAATGAAAACAGGGCTGCTGCAGACCAATTCAAAGACAAAATTGTTTTTATAGGAATTGCAACTCCGGGGTCTGAACAAGACGTCCATGTTACACCATTCGGACGCAAGTTTGGCATATTCATCCAGGCAAATCTTTTTTATAACTTTTTAACAGGAAGACTCATCACCATTTCTGGACCCCTCTACACAATCTCAATTGTAACTGGTTTATCCATAATCTTTAGCATACTAATCTTCAGGTTACGCATACGAGGTAGTACTTACCTGTTGCTCGCCGGTGGTCTTTTACTGTTATTTGCAATATCAGCAATCATAACCTTTACGGGACTTATCCTATTTCAAAAATTAAACATAATGATAGACATGATACCATTCATAGCCATGTCTTTAATGCTTATAGGAACCTGCCTGGCCGTAAATCTAAGTTCAGCCAGTAGTGAATCTGCCATGAGAGACCTACAATTAAACTTGCTTCTAGAGGTAGGCGAGATTACGACATCGAAAGATGAATCTAAACAATATTCACTAAAATCCTTTCAGGAAGACATAAAGATATCGTCTGCACTCGCAATGCCCTCCAAACTACCAGTAGAATTTCTAGAGCCAATAAAAAGAATAACCCGCTGTGAAGCAACCGCTCTGTATGTTCTGGATGATGAGTCAAAAAACTTCACATACTCTGCTTCCATGGGCCTTGACGAGATAAAGGATGATTCACAAAGAATCGCCAGCTTGGTAAATGAATGGATTCTATCCGACGCAAAACCTGTCTGGATTGACAATGTCTCAAGACATCCTGACTTATCATTCGTAAATAACAATGGTTTACGCTGCTTCCTGGCTGTTCCTCTTATTGTAAAAAAACAAACGATAGGAATACTCTATCTTTATAACAAACATGCATCAAGATTCTCTCCCTCTCCAGAGTTTACGTCTGAGGAGCTGAGGCTAATCTCATCATTCACCCATCAAATAGCAGTTGCAATTGAGAATCATAGACTATATGCAGACATTCACGATATCTTTCTTGATTACATCAAATCGATTGCGGCAGCGCTTGACGCAAGAGACGCATACACACATGGACACTCTAGACGAGTAGCAGAGGTTAGTATTGGAATAGGAAAGGAATTAGGATTATCAGAAGGCGAATTGGAATTTTTGGAACTTTCTGCCACCGTACATGATATCGGAAAGATTGGAATAAGTGAAAGTGTATTAAACAAACCCGGCCGCTTAACAGATGAAGAATTTAAGATAATACAATCGCATGTTGTTAAAGGCAGCAAAATATTAGAGCCCATGTCTCGATTACGTGTCTTGATGCCGGGCGTACGTCATCACCATGAGACTTATGATGGTAAAGGATATCCTGACGGTTTAAAAGGTGATGAAATCCATCTTATTGCCAGGATCATATCAATTGCTGATACGTACGACGCAATGACATCTGTCAGAGTATATAGAAAAGGACTATTGCCAGAAACAGCTTTTGAGGAGATTGAAAAGGGAGCCGGGACTCAGTTCGACCCAAAACTCGCAACAGCATTCGTTGAATTTATGAAAAAAAATGCAGAAATGGCAAGTACTAAAACTGAGGCCAAATCCTTGTAGGGGCGTATTGCCATACGCCCATACTGCCAATCATAATGTCTAAAAATTAAACACTGCTATATAGTCAGGCATAATAAATGGGACAAAAGATATAAAATAAATCATATCATTGCTACAGGTAACATAATGATAAAGTGTTTTTATACAACCGGTTACCTGACAAATTGTTCTCCTGGATACATTTAGAATGTCATGTCATAATTAAATGGTATAATTTTTGCTCATACTTAGCCTTACGTATATCTCAACAAAAAGAAGTCACTAGAATATTTGGGGTATTTGTCATGTGGAAATCAGAATATCAACGTAATAACAAAGGATTTACATTTACAGAATTACTTGTAACGATTGGCATAATCGGAACGTTGGCAGGCATAGGAACTGTAGCCGTAAGCAAAGTAAGGGGTACAAATCAGCAAACAACGTGTGTAAATAATTTAAGGGGAATATCCCAGGGTCTGCAAATGTACTATAACGATTACATGGCATTCCCTGAAGACGGTTATCCTGATGATGCCAACGACCTCTTCCCGCTTTCTACTGACCTTGCCAACTACATATCCATAAAATCCACATTTGTCTGCCCTGTAGATAATGATCCAACCAGTACCAATAACTTCGCAAGTTACGATCCATACTATGTATCTCGAAAGGGTTCGTATCAAAGTGAAGAACTCGCAATCGGTTGTCCCCGCCATAGAGGGGCTAAAAATTCCACAAGTCTATTTTCCACAGGTTCTACAGAGGTTACAAGGATAGGTGCTGTACTGGCTAACGGACAGGAGATACCGCCAGATGGAACCACTGCACAGAGAACTATTAGCAACAATGGTGACGTAATGACGTTTGATGATGGAAGCACCGTTACAATCACTCAGGCAAACCCTGGTGGAGGTGGCTATGGTTGTATTCCTTGTGCAATCAGTTCAACTCTCTGATGGCACCCTATACAGCATTATAAGGACCCAGAATAATGGAACAATAGATGTCAATGTTGCATCCGGCTCTAAATTCGAGATAGTTACACCCAGTGCAATCGTAGGGGTAAGGGGTACTCAATTCACTGTTCAGACCAGCACCAATGGCTCTTTTACTGGTTACCAAACAGATGTAACACCTAAGTTAAGCGATTTATAGACGGCAAAAAAACTTAAAACTCACTTAAAAGGCAATAGTAATTTGTTATAATACGTTTTTAAGAAAACAAAAACTATCACCCAATAAGTGAGGAAAGTATTATGA
>MAYW01000171.1 GCA_001723765.1 Candidatus Scalindua rubra | reverse complement strand
TTTTTGCCTTCTCTCATCATCCCAGCCTATACGCTCATCGCGTAATTGTAACCTCCATGCGGCTGATGCAAAAGCTAATGCTCCTATCCAACCATACCTCAAACTCTTAACCAAATATTTTATCTGCTGTCCAAACAACTTAGAAGAATGTAGATAATGACGTGTTTCTATCATCTCCTTCCAGTCTGCATAATTAGGATCTTCTTCTCCTGATAATAATATTAATTCAATTTCTCCTAAATCTTCTAATCTTTGAACTTTGAGACCATTTGGCGTTTTATGTTCTACGCTATCTTCTACAATTATTGGCATCATTTAAATATTATGCCAATGAAAAATCATTTTGTCCAGCAAAAAATTGTCCAACAGTAAGGACGGGCTGGCGGGAACGGCAAGGGCGGGCAAACGTGCCGAAATATCTATAATGAATGTTTAATATGTTATATTAAGATGTTTTTGTGATTTATCAAATTTGCGTCATTTACTCCAAGCCCGAATCTATTAGCCGTTTCGATATGTTTTGGGAGATTTGGACGGTTGAATAGTGACGGCATATCTCTTCCTTTTCTCTTTCCTTCAATGATGTTCATGCCTATTGTGTCCAGGGCAACGGGGTCTTTACTTAACATAATTCCGTTATTGCTCCATATGTGCCTTTTGTGTGGCATTGGTCCGCCATCGAATAGACCAAGTATACCATTACAGATATGAAGCCTAATTTTATTCCTTATCTCAGGTATTGAATTTATGGCTGCAATGAAAGGATCGCATGAATTACTATGAAAGTCATCCGGGTGACTAATCACACCATGAGATATGTTTTTAAGCGAAATGGTTACGCCTGCAGTTTCATGGTCTTTTAGCAAGCATAGATTTATGAGCGAATCAACATCTTCCGTTAGTATCCTGCTTATCCTCACCGCTCCGTAACCACTGTCGTACTCTCTATGTGAACTACCGGAATCAAGGGCATCTAATCCTCCCCCCTTATCGGTTGCATAAGCCCTCACCCCCTTAAAAGACGTGTTTAACCTGAAACCGGATGATTCTAGAAAATATTGATATTGGTCCCACACAATAATATTATTCTCATTAACTCCTATGTCTTTAAGGGCATCAACGATAGCCCAACAAATTTGATAGTTGCCGGCAAGGAGGTGAGAACCGAGACCGTTTATCTTTATGCCTATCCTTTCATCCTCATGAAAAAGTGATTTCCATGCATCTTTTGGATTGCTTGTGCCTGTGAGTGATGTTATTCCCGTATTCATCATCTGTTTAACCAGTGAGATATCCGGGGTGAGCCCCTTAATAACATCTTTCTTACTTTTGACATCTACTACAAGGGATAAAGGGTTTTGTTCATTTGTTAATCCTGAATTTGTTTCGACATCATTTGGTAAGGGATCAAGGGGTAATGGTATTTGAGATAGAAATATACCGCCTAGTAATGTTTTGGTACATGTGTCTTTAATAAATTCTCTACGGGTTTTAGGTTTACTCATAATAAAGCCTCCTCAACGATATCAGATTGTTGATGCTTAGTCTAAGTCGACAATTTCTTGCTTTTTTTGACAGCCCGTCCGAACGGATTCATCCAGGCGGGAAAATTGTCACCTTAGTCTGTAGCGGAGGTTTTCCCTGGCCCAGACCGCAGGGCGGAACGTACCAGGGCAGGCAAACCTCCACACACAACGGATTCAATACCAACCCGCCCGAATGAATCCGTTCGGACGGGTTTAAACGTTCGTATGACCATATTTTTGCTAGTAAGCCGTGGAAGGCTAAAGCCTTCCGCTACACCCCGCTAAGCGGGGTACAGTTGACAAACGTAGTCCGCCCAAACGGCATTTATTTTATTTCTGTTATTTTAACATTCTAATTTAATATATTCAATTATAGAATTTTAAAGTTTGATATACTACATTTCATTGTGGCATATAAGACTAAAGATGGATATATTTTTTGTAATAGTTCAGCTACCACTCATATTGTTTCTCACACAAAGACACGAAGACACAAAGATATTTATTTATTCAATTTCTCCATTGACAATTCTGGATATACCATCCTGGCCCAGACCGCAGGGCGGATCGCACCAGGGCAGGCCTTCATCAATGACTCACTCTCCGAGGCGTAGGCTCTACGATCTGGAGGCCAAAGTTCAATAAATAACCAAGTTTACGGCCTGTCAACTTTAGACAGGTTTCATTTTCTGTCATTATTCTTTGTGCCTTTGTGTCTTTGTGTGAGTTATTATTATTGTACTCTGCGGTGAACTATTACCTTAAAGATAATTATTTATGATTGTTATAATTAATTGGCATGCGGCTTGATACATAAATATAAGGAACTGGACTTTATTACTAAAAGTAGTAAATTGGATAATAGAGGTGGATTCGCCCTGTGGAGTAATATAGTAGCTCTACTCTACAGGGCTTAATCCACCCTATGATTGCCATATTATAATGGAAGGCTAAAGCCTTCCGCTACAGTCCGCTGCCGAGAGGCAGGCACGAATTATGAAACCTTAACATAGGAAATCTGGATTCCCTGCGAAAGCGGGGGTATTTTCCTCCCTTTCGGGAGGATTCCAGAAATTATTTTCGGGTTAAATTAGACTGTATATAGTGGTTAAAAATGATTGTCATTATTTTTTCCAAGTTGGTTAATTGCAAATAGTGCTATAATAAATTAAGTACTTTAATATGTTAATTTCTGATGCGGAAGCACTATATTGTCATTTTTAAGGATATCTAAAATGAAAAACTTACCAAATTCATCAAAAGAAAAACCGAAAATCTTAAAGACCAGATGGGGCGTTATCTCTGCCTTGATTGCTATCTTTATAGCAGGATTAGTTATAGGCATACTCTTAAGAACTGGTGGAGTTGAAAGCCCTGTTGAAACAACTGCTCCAACTCAAACAACCGAAGGTAAAATATTATTCTGGACATGTAGCATGCATCCACAAATTAAGCGGGATGGGCCTGGGCGTTGTCCAATATGTGACATGGATCTTGTGCCAATGAGGGAAGAAGCAGGTAGAGGGGAAAAAGCAAGTTTGAAACTTGGTGAGAGGGCTCGCCATCTTGCCTCAGTTCGAACAACCCCAGTTAAGTATAGAAAGCTGTCAAAATCTATTTATACCGTAGGAAAGATAGATTATGACGAGAGTCGTGTTGCACACGTTACTGCTTGGGTTGGTGGACGTGTTGACAAGCTTTATGTTAATTTTACAGGGACCATTGTTAAAAAGGGTGAGCATCTGGTTTACATGTATAGTCCTGACCTTCTATCTACCCAGGATGAATACCTACTGGCATATCGTGGAATTGAACAGCTCAAGAAGAGTCCTGTGCCAGAGATTATCTCGTCATCAAAAACTCTGCTTGAAAACACGAAACAAAGACTACGTTTGTGGGGTATAACTAAGGAACAGATTAACGAACTTGAAAGGACACAAAAACCCCAGACACATCTAACCATCTATGCACCCATTGGTGGAACTATTATTGACAAAGACGCCTTTGAGGGTATGTATTTCAAAACAGGTGATAGACTCTATACGATTGCTGACCTGAGTCGTGTATGGCTGTATCTTGATATTTATGAGTATGATATTCCCTGGATAAGGTATGGCCAGGATATTGAGGTCATTACAGAATCTTATCCCGGAGAGGTTTTTCATGGAACGGTTGTCTTTATAGAGCCCTTCTTAAATGAAATGACAAGAACTGTCAAGGTTCGCGTTAATATGGATAACCGAGAGGGAAAGCTCAAACCCGGTATGTATGTCAATGCCAGATTCAAGGTTAGACTCGGTAGTGAGGGAGTTATCTTTGACTCGAAAATTAAAGGGAAATACATGTGCCCTATGCATCCGGATGTTATATCAGATAAAGAGGGTAATTGTCCAGAGTGTGGGATGAAGCTTGAACCTGTTGGAGGAGGAAGAATGGGTGTGTTTGTTCCGGGCTTAATACCACTACAATATGAATGTCCCATGAAATGTGAGGGGTCCGCTTCGGATAAACCTGGAAATTGTCCTAAGTGCGAGTTAGTGCTTATTAAGAAGGAAGTTGCGGGAGTTCAGGAAGAAAAAGCAGTATATGTTTGTTCCGAACATATAGACGAACAAACTGGACTTCCTGGCAAATGTCCAGTATGCGAAAGGAAACTTGTGATAAAACCGAAAGAAGAAATAGGTGTTCTTGCAGTTCCTCATAGTGCAGTTCTTTTTACAGGAAAACGTAACATTGTCTATGTGGAGAAGGAAGAAGGAAATTATATCCCGATGGAAGTAGTTATAGGTCCAAAGGCAGATGAATACTATCCTGTAATTTCAGGCTTGAAAGCAGGAGAAAAGGTTGTAACAAGCGGCGGTTTCCTTATCGATTCACAAATGCAGTTGCTTGGCAAGCCAAGTCTATTATTTCCTGAGGGTTCTGCTATTGAGAAACCAATTGTAGATAAGGAAGAGGAAATTCATGAACATCACTTAACTGAAATGATTGAGGTGCCTGCATTGTGGCAGGCAATGGAAGAAATTTTTAATAGCTATTATGCAGTTGCGGCAAAGCTTGCGAATGATTCGGTAAAAAACATTGATGAAAATCTGGATTTAATCATCAGTAATTCCAAAAAAATTAAGGACATGAAACTTGATATTCAAGAAGGTACATTTGAAAGATTATCTGAAATTGCCAGTGAAATTCGAGATGGTGCGACTGAGATGAATGGAATGGAACTTGAAGAAGCCCGGAAGAGATTTAAAAACTTAAGCAAGTCTGTGATTAACTACTCGAAAGAGTTTAATGGAAAGATTAAGGGTGCTGAAAAAGCTTACGTTTACTATTGTCCCATGGCAGACGCCTTATGGTTGCAAAAAAAGAAAGGAACACTTAACCCTTATCTTGGGTCTAAGATGCAGAAGTGCGGTTCTATAAAGGAAGAACTACCGTAGTGTCGTTAGGCTATAATAGTTTTAACACGAAAATAACCACGAAATAGTCGAGGCATCCCTGACCGTACGACTTCGGGAGGCAGGTTGCCTCGGAATTACAAACGGTCAGGCAGGCGTCCTCGTCCGCCCTGGCGGGATGCCTGACCTATATTATTAATTTTCATCATTCGTGGCGTCATAAAGTAGCATGAGCATTTGATATAAATAATGTGTTGAGTAAAGGTCAAGAGGCTAGTTTGGCAAAGTTGAGCTTAGCTCTGTAGTTGGGTTAA
Source organism: Candidatus Scalindua rubra (assembly GCA_001723765.1). Classification (GTDB taxonomy): domain Bacteria; phylum Planctomycetota; class Brocadiia; order Brocadiales; family Scalinduaceae; genus Scalindua_B; species Scalindua_B rubra. The sequence continues at coordinate 4,248 of MAYW01000171.1, read as the reverse complement.
GGAATATCCGTCAAAGGTTGAAAATTTGCGTAACTCGAATCGTTACTCGTCTTACGTTGTTCGTATTCTTTTAACTTTCAACGATGAACGTTTGCCGTTTCCAGCCTTGTCCGACTTCGTCGTTCAGGCGGGTACGCAACCGTATAACGATGTAGGACAAATACCATGATTAACAGATTGCTCAAATTCTGTCTGGAGAATACGTTTATTGTACTCGTTATAACCGTACTGGTTATAGGGTCGGGCTACTACTGCATAAAAAACATACCTGTAGATGCAATTCCAGATATCAGCGAAAACCAATCAATAGTCTTCACCGATTGGCCCGGGCGTGATCCTCAGACTGTAGAAGATCAGGTCACATATCCTTTAACCATCAGCCTGGAAGGCGTTCCAGGTGTCAAGGTTATTCGCTCGTATTCAGGATTTGGTTTCTCTGTAATTTACGTCATATTCCAGGACAAGATTGATTTTTACTGGGCTCGTTCAAGGGTATTAGAGCGTCTTAATGTTGCGCAAAGATGGTTACCAGATGGAGTAGTGCCCGTACTCGGACCAGATGCCACTGCGCTCGGGCAGATTTTTTGGTATACGATTGAAAATGGTTACTATTGTCCAAATCACAGTGGTGGTGTATTTGTTTGCCCTGATGATTTTTCGATAGCCTTCGATAAGGCAGGTAAATGTCCAGAACATAAGCATGAGCTGGTATTTAAGCGAACTTTTAGTGAACCGGGAATGTGTCCTCTGGGAGATGCTAGTTTAGTAAAATCCGACTACAATCTGGGAGACCTCCGATCCTTGCAGGATTGGTACGTGCGGTATCAGTTAAATGCCGTTGACGGTGTTTCTGAGGTTGCGTCAGTTGGTGGTTTCGTAAGGCAGTACCAAATAGACGTTGACCCGAACAAGATGCGTGCTCATAAGGTAAAGTTATCAGATGTTTATGCTGCAGTACGAAGATCAAACATCGATGTAGGAGCCAAGGTCATAGAAAATTATGGGATGGAATACATCATTCGAGGTGTAGGTTTTATAAAGACTATTGAGGATGTCGAAAACATAGTTGTTAAGGCGAAAGAAGGTACTCCGCTTTTCATAAAAAATGTTGCAACAATAACATTTGGACCAGATTTTAGACGTGGTGCACTGGATAAGGAAGGAGCAGAGGTTGCGGGTGCTGTAGTAACTATGAGATATGGAGAAAATCCATTAAGAGTTATTAAGAATGTAAAGGATAAGATAAAAGAGGTAGAACCCGGTTTGCCAGATGGTGTACATATCGTTCCATTTTACGACAGGACGCAGCTTATTCATGAAACTATTGACACTTTAAAGGAAGCGCTTACAGAAGAAGTTATAATTACCATAATCATTATAACTATCTTCCTGCTCCATATCCGAAGTTCTATTGTTGTAGCCCTGACCCTGCCACTGGCAATAATTATTTCATTCATTGCAATGTATAGACTTGGTGTTGATTCAAACGTTATGTCACTTTCTGGAATAGCCATTGCCATCGGTACATTGGTGGATATGGGCATAATAATGACCGAAAACATATATCGTCATCTCACAGAGTCTGATGATTCCAAACCACGATTAGAAGTTATTTATGAAGCAGGTAAAGAAGTCGGTGGTGCTATTATAACGGCTGTATCTACTACTATAGTTTCCTTTATTCCTGTGTTTTTTATGGAGAGTCAGGAGGGTAAGCTTTTTAAACCCCTGGCATACACAAAGACATTTGCCTTATTTGCTTCGGTTCTCGTTGCTATTACGGTCGTGCCTGTGCTATGTAATCTGTTTTTAAAAGAAGTGAATTGGCGAAGAAGGACTTCAGTAATTCTGGGTGGTTCTTTTGGCATATGCTTGATATTTATAATTCGATATCTGATATTTGGTAGATACGAAACTATTAGTACACCTATTGCATGGATATCTTCTGCAGCAGGAGGTTTGCTCATTGGATTAATTATTTATGCAATGAGCAGGGAGCGCCTTAAGCCAATGCAGCAGAACTTTATATCTCGGGGTATATGTATAGTATATGAACCTACGCTCAGGTGGATACTTGCCCACAAGGTTCTTTTTTTGATAATTCCTGCATTTATAGTCTTTAGTGGAATTTCTATATGGCTGGGTCTGGATAGGATGGCATCACCGGTTGAAAAAGGATTGAGTTACGTTAAATTGGATTTAAGTAAACTTAAGCCCTGGGTTGCACTTAAACACAAATTTCCAGGTATAGGGCGTGAGTTTATGCCGGCTCTGGATGAAGGTTCTTTTCTATACATGCCTTCGTTTTTACCTGCTGCGAGCCTGACAGAGGTAATGGCGGGTTTGAAGAAGCAGGATATATTGATGAAGCAGATACCGGAAGTAGATATGGTTGTTGGTAAACTGGGAAGGGCTGAGACGGCGCTTGACCCGGCTCCAGTAGCGATGATTGAAACAATCATAAACATGAAACCAAAGAGTGAGTGGAGAAAGGTATCTGTGGAGAGGTGGTACTCAGACTGGTACATTCCACAGTGGGTTAAAAGTGTTCTTGGCCTTATGTGGCCAGAAGAGAGGACTATCACAAAGAATGAAATCCTTGAGGAATTGCGCAGGGTTACAGATATGCCCGGTGCTGCACCCACGTGGCTCCAACCAATACAAACACGGGTGATCATGCTCCAGTCTGGTCTACGTGCAATGATGGGGGCAAAGATATTTGGCGCTGATTTAAAGGAGATTGAACGAATAGGTTTGCAATTAGAGTCAATAATAAAACAGGTGCCGGGAGCAGTTGACGTGATAGCCGATCGAATAGTGGGTAAACCATATATTGAGTATAAGATAAACCGTGAAGCAATTGCAAGATACGGAGTGAATTTAAAGGATGTTCAAGATGTTATAGAGGTGGCTATTGGTGGGAGAAATATTACGTGGACTGTTGAGGGTCGTGAACGTTATCCTGTGAGGGCTAGATATATGAGAGAGATAAGGGATAATTTCGAGATGCTGCCAAAGATTCTTGTTCCGACTCCTACAGGTGCGCAAATCCCCATCACTCAGGTATGCGATATTGAGTATACAATAGGTCCTGCCATGATTAAGAGCGAGGATACTCTCCTGGTTGGATATGTTACGTTTAATACGAGGGAACGTGATGAAGTTAGTGTGGTTGAAGATGCCGACAAACTCGTAAAGGCAAAGATTGCCTCTGGAGAACTCAAATTGCCTAAAGGGTATTACATAAAATGGGCTGGTCAATTTGAGAATCAGATAAGGGCTAATAGGCGTATGGCTATTCTGTTACCCATATGTCTTTTCGTAAACTTTTTTATACTTTATCTTCAGTTCAGGACTATTTCGACGACATTATTCGTCTATATTGCAATTCCCGTATCCCTGGCTGGTGGATTTATATTGCTTAATGTGTTTGGTTACAACCTTAGCGTTGCCGTATGGGTAGGTTTCATAGCGTTGTTTGGTATTGCAGTTGACAATGGTGTGATCACGGCCACGTACCTTGAACAGACATTTAGAAAGCGAAAGATAAGTTCCATTGATGATGCCAGACAGGCAACGGTACTTGCATGTCTGAAACGTATTCGTCCCTGCCTTATGACTGTAGCTACTACTGTCATTGCCTTGATGCCTGTACTCTTATCAACGGGGCGCGGTTCTGATGTGATGAAGCCGATGGCAATTCCAACCGTAGGGGGGATGACCGTAGCCCTGATTACGATCTTTATAGTTCCCTGCTGTTATTGTGGGCTTATGGAACTTAAACTCAGATGGGGAATCAAAGACCCTCGCTTTGAAGAAAACGCTTCAGCATAAAATAATATTAACTTTTGACATCAAATTGTTTTTTGATCCGAAAATAACTCTGGATTCCTTCCGAAAGGAAGGTACAGCAATTAGCCCCGCTTTCGCAGGGAATCCAAAAGTTTTTAATTTTCATACTTCGTGGTGCTACTTAGTGGCATGAGTGTTAATAAAAAAGTGACTTTTTGCCTTAATTGTACATAGCAAATCTTAAAGGAGGTGATGGTTATAAATTAGCAATTTACGTTTTTTTTGTGATTAATAACTTATTTTAGAAATTTTTATTTTTGGAGATAAATAATGAAAAAGATTTTAATTCCCAGCCCGACGAGGACGTTCTGGCGGGTTGGACTTGTTTTTATTTTTTTACTAGGTTTTTCAATTACTTATGCAAAAAACCTAGATGCAGGCGTTTGGACCATGCAG
>MAYW01000170.1 GCA_001723765.1 Candidatus Scalindua rubra | reverse complement strand
CTGAACTTCAAGCCGTAGCAAAAAACCCCTACATACTATGTCCCGTAAGATACCATTAGGTTGTACCCAATTCCAGGCCTTGCAAATTTTACGAGAAAGAGCACAACGACTATCATGAGGATTCTCCTCAATTAGTTTTCTGATAAATTCTACGTCCTTGGTAGTTGCAACCCTGCCTTGATATTTTACTTGCAAATCCATATGCAAAAGATAGCATATTAATTCTCCGAATGCAAGAAAATATCAAAAAAAATGATTGCTAGCTTGAACTACCTGGTGAACTATTACGTAATTTGTAATTTGTTTGAGATTTGTAATTTGATATTTGGAATTTATTAAACCTGTTTGGTTCTGACTTGTCCATGTTAAGTGGTTATGAGAACACAAATCTTACATCTTAGGTTGACAGTATATTATCAAAGTGATACACTTTCTTTATTAAATTTACCCCGATGAATGTTACGTGTAGAAGCACCGGGTTTAATACCCCGTACAAAACTACGCTAAAGCTGAGCTTAGGCAGCTTTGCCAAATTCCGACGGGGTTTACTTCACCTCAAAGGAAGAAAATCTTTTTTGTATTCTTAACAATAAATTACTTTTGAAGGAGGGGGTAAAATGAACGTAAAAGTAAGTTGTTTTAGCTTTTTATTTATCTTAATTATGTGCGTTGCCTTCACAAATGTTTCTCAGGGTATTGAATTAAACCCCACAAAAGAGCAAATACAAGAGACGATTAAAATCGGCGAAGCGAATCCCGGGAAAAAAATCTTCAAAACGGAGTTTGTTTTACCAGCAATATTTGGGAATTGGCCTAAATTTGGTGGCGGTTTGGTAAAGACTAAGCTAATCGACGTTGCCGTAATGTCAGCGATGATGAGAAAGGCAAGAAAGAGTTTAAAAAAAGAGGAAATACAAGGAATGATGGGTTCAGAGTTCTTAATCATTAGCTATAGAGGTGGTACTGACGTTTATAAAATCAAATTGAAACAAAAAATGAGATTAATAGAACCAAAAAAGATGATTAAACCTGAAATGGGAAATAAAGATCCTGAGGAACATGCAGTCTTTATTGCAGCAAGTTTTCCGTATTCTCAACTCGATCTGAATGCAAAGACCACAATTATGGTTGTAAAGGATTTTGGAACAGATAAATATGAAGTAGATTTCTCACAGATTAAATGAATACTCATAAACATAAATTAATATTTCTTACGCTGATGTTATTTTTTGTCGGTTGCACGAGTACCAATTTTGCGAGAATGTCTATGAATAAGTATCCGACAAAGAGTGAAAGTGTTGAGATACCAATATTATCTGGAGATTCTGATTTGGTTTATGAAAGAATAGGAGTAGTTTTTGTTTATGGAGAAAAAACATTAACAAAGGAGCTGATAAATGATAGGTTGGAAGATCAGGCAAGAAAGGTGGGTGCCGATGCCATAATTTTCGCAAAGTATAGAAATATAGAACCTTCTGAATATTTTGAATCTTATGGAAGTGCTTTTGTAGATTTTGAGTGGGCAAAAAAACAGGGAACAGGTAGTTGGTTGATGAAAGGAAAGCCTGTCGGGGCCGGTCTTGCCATAAGCTACAAGCCTTCAAAAAAACTACATTAAGAATTTGAATATCCAAAAAGGAGGAAGATTAAATGCCAATTGTAAAGCAGTTAACGATTCTTCTCGAGAATAAGCCTGGATCACTGGCAAATATATGTTCTGAGTTGGCTACTAAAGGCATAAATATTTTAGCGATGTCAGTCTTGGATACAATTGATTCAGGATTACTCCGCATGGTAGTTAGTGATTCTGTGGGTGCAAAAAAAACCCTCGAAGAGTCCGGATTTAATGTGATTGAAACTGACGTATTGTCGTTAGAAATGACAGATAAGCCGGGCACTCTGGCAGAGATAGCCAAACAACTTTATAAAGCAAGGATAAATATTGAGTACGCTTATGTCAGTGTGCCTCCTGGTGATGGGAAATCCATAGGGATCTTCTGGGTATCAAATCTGAAAAAGGCATCAGAGATACTGGAGGCGTGAGTATAATTCAATAGTATAGAATTTCCATTTTAGATCTTTTGGTGTTCCTGTCTGCCGACAGGCAGGAAGGTCTTAGCCTTTTATTTTATTCGTAGCGGAGGTATTCAGACCTCCATCAAGGGATCAATCCCAATGTAAACATTTATATAACCAACATTGCTATCCAATGCATGGGGGTGGAAACCTAAAGGTTTCCGCTACTGCTGTGTAACATATGACTTGACATAATATTCCTACGTTATATTAATATTCTCATTGTTTTTATTAGCTCGTTTGTAAAGGCTTAAACTTCCCCTTCAATAGTAATAGGATCATCTATGCTCAACTTTTAAAAAACAGGCGCTGTCCCTATTAAGCTGTCCCTATTAAGTCCTATTAAGTCTAGAATCCGGGCAGGAAGTTGCCCTATTACTGAAGAAGGCTATCAGTGATATGGAGGAGGCTGGTAAATCGCTTTCCGAAGCGCTTGAAAAAATCGGTGGGCCATTGGAGGGTGGGGGAGGACATCACCATCATCACTAACAATAAAAACAAGGATCTTATTTACTATTCATTCCAGCAACATTTCTTATACTTTTTCCCGCTACCACAAGGGCAGGGATTGTTTCGCCCGGCTTTTGTTTCTGAACGAATCGATTCTTCCTGCTTGAAAGCAGAAAAATCATAGTCATTTAACTCGTCATCGGCCTTTTCTTCTCCCTCCTTCTCTTCTTCATTGTAACCCGCCCATGTGGTCAAGACATTCGTGTATCTATCATAAATATTAAAAAGTTTGTGTTTATAGTAATCCCTCTCCAGACTGCTAATAATTTCTTTTTCAACATCCTGAAAATCACCGCAAATGCCAATGCTAACCAGTCCATTATCAAAAAGAGTTCCAACTAAAGGCAGTAGTTCTTTGGCTTTTAGTTGTATGATATCGCAGATTATAAATGCATTGAAATCGCTGTCTATAAGAACCTCATCATCTTTGTTTTTCAGTAAATATGTCAATACATCCTTTACCCACTTAACTATCTGGGACTTTCTCTCAGGTTCATGAAAAACAATCTGTACAACAGCGGCGCAGATTCCGGATCTTGCGAACGTATATATATTTGGCTCAAGCACAAATTGCTTAAGCTTTTCCAATTGATCATTGCCCAATTGATATATGGTTCTCCATACATCTTCAGTTAAAAAATCTCCAAGCCAGAATTCAAGGAGTTTTTCATCCTGTCTTAATAATTGTAGAATCTTGTCAAGGCTTTCAGTTGCGTTCAATTCGGTTAAGAGAAAGATTGCATGTATCGGAAATGTTTGCTCTTCTTCAACCCATCCGTTCTCATCAACTTTACTTTTAAAATGTTCATAACGTCTGACTATATCCTCAAGAATAGTTTCAAGATCATTGATCAGGGTTGCACGAGGCAGATACAGTATTTTTTTAATAACCTGATGATTGATACGCATCCCGTTTTCGTACAACTGCCATACTTCAGGATGATTAAATTCAGGCTTTTTATTTGTCTGAATCGATTTATCATAAGCCCTGGTCTTTACTTTTCTTTTCGTTCTTTCTTCTTCCTTATCTCTTTCAATACCTGCCTTCATCCTCTCAGGCAGTAGATATTGTAACGCCTTGTAAGTATCAGGATGTTCCTCATCAATTTCCTCCATTACCTTAAACCTGCTTTCCGCCGCTTCCAGGTTGCCAATGGTAGAGAAATAAATAACTGCAAGTTTATTGAAAGCCATCACCTCGCTGACGTGAAAAACCTTCCTGTCAGGATAAAGCGCCTGTATCTCCATTAGGTCTCCCAGTACCTCAGGGATTTTATCATATTCTTTCTGCTCAAAATACTGGGCTGCCAGATTAATTTTAGCAAATACATAATCTGGATGTTCCTTCAGTGTCCAGTTATTGCATTCATAAGCCTTCTTAGTATTTCCTGAAAGATTATAGGCTACAGTAAGATAGTTTTTGAATTGTGGTACTTGAGGATACCTTTTTATGATTTTTAATAATTTATTGATAGTTCCTCTTTTTTCCTCCATCACTTCATAGTATAAATCCTGTATAAGCACTCTTATTTCAGGTGTAATACCAAACTCTTTGTCCATGAAATCAGGTTCATTAGTTATTTCATATCCAAACAGTTTGTAACGGTCTGACAAGTTTTTGAATTTCTTCATAGCATTGTAATTGTTTGTGACAAAATATTACTAATCTGTCATTAAAGTGGTTATTCATTGTTACATTTTAGTTCCAACGATCAGGCTGAGTTGCGGCGAGGATGAAGTAGATTTTGTGAGTCTCTAAAAACAAAACGGCGCACAGAGTGTACGCCGTCAACTCGAGCCGCTTGTTAGAAATTAATCAACTAACATTTCTTTTATAACCGATTTTATTTGGTTAACCGTTTTAGTGTTTATCTTTCCAATACGATTGACTAATCTTTTTTTGTCAACCGTTCTTATTTGGTCTAATACAATCCACCCTTTTTTATTTTGAAATCTTAATGGAATTCGAGTAGGGTAATCGTGTGACTTAGTAGTCATAGGAGTTATAATGACGGTTGCTATATGAGCATTCATTTCATTGGGTGATATAATTACGCATGGGCGGGCTTTTTTAATTTCATGACCGATGGCAGGATCAAGTGAAATTAAAAACACATCGTATTGATTTATTACCATGTCCAATCTTCGATTTCTAAATCAAGATTATCATCAATAATAAGTTGGTCATCATTGTTTTTGTGCATTTTTTCAAAAGCTTTCCCCCAATTTTGTCGTGGTCTTTCATGGTATGGCCTAATCACCATATGTCCATTTTCAACTTCAATATCTACGTGTTTTTTAATATTGCATTGCTGCAAAACTGCTTTTGGTATCCTTATACCTTTAGAATTTCCAATAGGCACTATGCTTACTTTCATTTTCAAATCACTTTAATGTAATTATAAAATAATTACAAACCTTGTCAAATTAATTTTATTTTTTTTATTTCTAACGCCGGCTGTTGAGCCGCAAGACTCGCAGGGAAGAGAGTGCGACAGCGGTCTCTTCCTGAGAATCGAAGTCGGCTCCAACGCCCTTGATAGGCGGAGCATAAGCGGAGCCCTGTCAAGGGCGTCGGAGTGCGAAGCACTCAACAGCCGGCGATAAGCTGGCCGCTTGCGGTCAGCTTATCGACAGAGCTCACCTGCCCAAAACCTTAAATAGGTGAACCGTGGATAAACCACAAAACTTTGATAGCAGTATAACCTACAAAAAGCAGCGCTGGTTTTGGGTCAGGTGAAGCGCCTTGTTATGCAGTCTTCTGTTGCCCTACAAGTTCCTTCTCAATTTCTTTTTCAATATCCTCCAAAGGAATTCTATGTTTACATTCCGCTCTCTCATCCAAGAATTTTTGGAAAGCAGTGCTTCCTCGAAGTATCTCAACTTCCTTTTCAAAATCATCAGCTTCCGAAATGAAAAATTCCTCACCATCAGGCGTTAGAAGTAAGACAGGCTCCTTTCGAGCTAGGTTAATCACTTCCTTCAAATTCATCTTTTCCTTTTCTAAATTGACCGTTTTCATATTTTCACCTCTTTTCCCCTTATCAATAGCACATTATGTTCTTTGTGTCCGACAGCAACTATTGCAACTTTCTTAGAAGTTTGTTCCACTTCATAAAATATCCGATATTTACCAGAACGTAGTTCCCAAGTAGCAATGGGGTTGTCTCTAAGTTTTTTCTTGTTCTTTGTTTCAATCAAAGGTTGGTGTGTAAGTTGAACCTTTATCTCATTTGTAACGATTTTTCGCTCGAAGGCAGTGTAATAATATAAGTCAGCTTTAGCTTCTTCTGTTACCTCGATTTGGTATTCTGCCATTCAAAACTAGCTCCCAGTGAAATAAGAGTTGCAACATCGCCAAGAGCTTTTATTTGATGCGATTGTTAGATGTTTAAATTTTCTTTTGCGTGATCGAGTTCAATATATTTTCCGTCATCTAGTAAAAAACGGGGTTCTTTACAAATTGAACACCAAAAGTTTTTATATTCTGATAAACCATGGTAACCGTAATTGATTAAATGCCTATCGCAAATAGGGCAATGAGCGTTTTTATCTTTATCCCATTTAACACTAAACCTATCTATCATTTTAGACTTTTTATTATTAATAACCAATAATGCATACAGAATACAGTTTGCTATCATGGATACTACCAGCAATGGGAACAATATCTTGCTGGATGCTAGCTCGTCAATGGCAGGCATTATTTGTACACAAATACGGGTTATCACCCATATTATCAGCGGGGCTATTAGTCCTGTGGATATCGCTACAATATTCTGTGATATTATTTCTTTCGATTTTTTTAACATATATTTTCATCTAACGACAAAGCTCACCTGCTGGCAATGAGCGCCAGCGAATTGCCAGTCAGGTGGAGCGCCTTGTTAGGCTATTCTCTTTCTTTTTGCATTTTCGATTTTTTTTCTAAATTGCATGGCTGCGTCACTTAGCTCTGCAACCGACTTATCAACCCAAAGAGTCCTTTGCCACTTAGTATAATCAAATGGCTCTCTCATCACTAACGAAATGAACCTCTCAGCCTCGACCTCTCCTAATGTATTGATAAGAGCTTCAATGCCTTTAATTTTTATTTCTGTATCAGTAATCATTCAGTTACCTCCTTTATAAAAGAGATTGGATCAGTTACCTTGACTTCCCTAATGGCTGATGCTTTTTTGATCAATTCGTCATCAGTTGTTAAAAAGTATTCGCATCGCATAGAGATAGCACAAGCCAAATGAATAGAATCTTTGCTTTTGATCCCCATTTGGTGAAACTTTTCAGCCTTTTCAACGATTTCCTTCGTCTCATCTGTATCAACTGAAGCGTGGTTCTTCCAGCATCTGATAGCGAGCCTTCTTTGTTCAAATGGATTTGCTTCATTTTCAAAATCCAAGATGTAAGACCATGTGATGTCAATCTCTTTTTGGAAAATCCGTTCTTGAATGTCTAACTTGGCTTCAGTTTCAAGTTTAATTCGAAGTTGCTTCTGGTCGTCAAAGGGGCGATTGAAACAACTATTGTCAAGATATATTTTCATTTATTATAACTAAATATCAAAGTTTATGTAACTGATTGATTTATCTGCTGTAATCTATAGCATAACAAGTTATTAGGCATTTTATTGTTCTTCAAGTTTTATTGTTAGTTCGAGTTTCATAAATCTTACGTCTGGAATTACTTTTAATGCAAACTCAAGTTGAGTGTCTTTACGCTCGGCAACAATAAGCCTTTTACTTTTTGACGATCTTTGCATAGTTCCTCTTTTGTCCAACCCATATACCGTAAAATTTGTCCAATTGTTTTATCTGCTGCCTGTCGTTTGATTTCAATGATTATAAAATCGCCTCTGTCGTCAATACAAAGCATATCCATAATTCCAATAGTCTGCGTATCGTATTGACCGTTCTTGGGTGTCTGCTCTTCTTCGTCAAAGTATTTCAGTTTAGGGAAAAGTCGATGAAAGTTTCTGTGAATCAAACTTTGATAATGCTGAACTTCTAATGCCTCAAATTTCTGTTCCTCCGGTTTTTCTGTTGGTGTTTGCTCACTATCTGGCATTTCCTGTTCTTTAGGGAATGTGTGGTAAAGTAATATAGCAAATTCATAGTTTTCAAAAGTCCTATTTGTTACTTCCTCTAATTTTTGTCTTACTCTTAGAAGTTTGTAGTTGTTTTCAAGGTAAAGGTCAAGTCCTGTATTCTCGGTTTCAAGTCCGCTGTTCAACAGTTTTGAAAGAAAATGGTCTTGGTCATTGAAGATTGGTAAGAATATGTCGGGATAATATATGCTTAATAGCTTTGGAATTACTGTTCGTCCTGTTTTGAAGCCATTAATGTCTTTTGAAAGTGTCGCAATTTTTTCAAGGTCTTTTGCAAAACTTCCGTCCGCTTGGTAAGCATTATTACTGTCAATGGAAATAATTTTCTGAAATAGAGATTTTATTTTCGGAAAATCTGCTTCATAACCATACTTGTACTTTGAACCACCTTTAATACTTCCGAGTTTTCGTGTTCCCCATTCAAGGTCGTATGCTAAACAACCATGTTTTCGCCCAAGTCCGGCAAAGTAATCCTCTTTGTTTAAATTATCAATACGGTCTTTATTGTATGTCTGGCGAAATTGTTGCCGAAGTGTTTCCCGAACTTCTCTGTCTTTGTCAGTCCAAACGAAACTGTCAATCTTTTGAATAACTTGGTCAATCGCTTCCTCGCTTATTGAAAATGTTGGCATTGTATTATCGTCCTATTGATTTACTGCCTAACGACTGAGGTGAGCTACCCCGTTTGGCAAATAAAATAATAGATAAAAATAAGATAAACAAAGAGCCTAAAAATAATCGAATCACAAATGGCGGAGGGGTTGGCTCTACTGATTTGTTAGGCATTTAATCATTACTATTTCTATTAGCTTTATCAATATTTGTCAACAATAAATACTTTAATATAGATTTACAGCACTAATCAGTATCAAGGTGTGCCCCGCATTTTTTCGCAATATGTGATAATCATGATTCAATTTGTTTCTTTAGCAAACCGGAATGTACATTTAAATGTGTTAAAGAAGCAAACATTTCTCCAAGTATTTCTTCTTCTTGGTCTTCGGTAAGATTTTCTACATCAAGCTGATTCATAAGCTTGATAAATTTAACACATTCATCTTTTAAATCATCAAACAAAACTTTATCTTTCTTATTTTTAACCGTAGACATTAGCACTACCCCCTTTCTAACCTTTTTTTTGCCTTTTTGACTGAATCTTCATAGATATCTATCTCCTTTTCCCAATGCCTAATCCTGTCAATATTAGGAGAATCTTTCAAGTTCTCTTGCTCAATTTTTTCTATATGATCTTTAATTACTTCTTTAAGGCTACTTATTTGTTTTTTATATCTTTTTTTGCTCGTCATATTGCATAATTACACGTCTGTCTCTTCCATGATTATATCCTTTTTTTTTAAACAGTTAATACGTATTATCACTTTTAATTATATAATCGTCAATTCAAATCTGGTTGTTTGACGTGTAGTACTGTCTTGACTGTCAATACTGTCAATAGATTACAGGCTGTCCGAGAATACAAAATCAGAAAATATTGGTGTTGATATTAAAGGGCTTATAACTCGAAAATCTGCTAAAATACCTATTCTCGGACAGCCTGTAAAGAATTGACCCTCCTCATAAACTCCTCATAAAAGAGGTGTTAACTTGAGCGCTTGTTAGGCATTCTTCCTTTTGTACACATAGTATGATTCAAACCTTAATTATTCAATTATCAATATTTCTTTTAATCTCTTTCTGTAATTTCTTAACTGAAATATGAAGGTTTGATTAACTACTATTCTGCATATGGCAAAAACAGGTCAAGAGCAGAGATAAAACGGTTTCCACTATTACGGCTTGTGAA
>MAYW01000169.1 GCA_001723765.1 Candidatus Scalindua rubra | reverse complement strand
TTTTCAAGCTTATTTGGACGAATTCTCTTATCGCTTTAACAGAAGGTTTTGGGAGGGGCAACTTTTTAATCGATTACTGGCTGCTTGCCTAGGTTGCCCTCCAACGACCTATGGTGAGCTAACTCAATAGTCATATTTGTTTAAGAACTGATTTGTGTCTTTATCATTGATATCTTTTTTTCCTCTTAATCGTTTCTTTAATAAAGCATCTTTAAAAAATCACTAAATGTTTTTGCTATAATTGTTTCTGATTTTGTTTCGTGATCCCAAAAAACTAAACATTCAATTTTCCCTGTATCACCTATTTTAAAACCTATAACATTGCCAAAAGGGTCGTTTCCAATTGGTATTATTTTTGGCTTTTTAATTCTTTTAGATGTTTTGATAACATCATTTAGATCTATAAGATAGTCAAGAACACATTTTTTTCTTGAAGAAACGTCAAATTGTTCTTTTTCCGGTTTACCCCTATTACACGTTTCAAGTAACTTTTTATAATCTTCAGGGAGTTTAATATTAAAATATTCTTCAATATTGGTAAGCAATTCCTTGTCAAACGATTCAACATATTTCCATTTTGTGTTCATCCTATTTCCTTTTTATAAATTATCTAGCCTCTTTTCCTCCACCCCAAATACTTTTACCACCGGTATGTGCCGAGGCTTGATGAATATCAGATTTTACTAATTCCATTCGACCTTTATCTTCAGTATGGTGCCAAGTAAACCCATCGGGTTTATCTCCGTTATTTATTTGTTGTAATTGTCTTTCTGTGAAATTATCAGCGTTTATCGTTCCTTTATCATAGGAGTCCTTCAGTTTTTCATTGCAGTGGTCAAATTGAATTTTATCAGTCTCTTGAAGTAGGTTATCCGGCAGTTTTGTTGCAAATTCCCTAACTTCTTTAAAATTTGGAAACACGCCGGTAATCTTATGTCCATCAATATTCTCTATTATCTTTTTTTCAAAAGGTACGCCTGTATCCGGATGAATAGTACCTTCAAAACTGCTGTTAATTGTTTCTATGCCTTGAGCCTCTAAAGTTTCCAGAGAACTATTTTCAATAGTATCCATCATGCTTTGAACCGGAGACTCTTTTGCGATCTCTTCTGCCGTTTCTTTCAGCGACTCTGCCAATGCTTCCTTGGTAGTAGATAATGCTGCCGTCTTTGCTGTTTCGGCCGCAGCAGTAGCGGAAATTGGTTCAATCATTTGCAACTCCTTTCTGATTAAACACATTGTGTGCAATCATTTCAACGGATAGTTTTTCCGGCATTAGAAAAAAATGTTTCAACAGATAATTTAACATTTCCAATAGTAATTCGCAGCTTTTTTTTTCTTTAAATATTCTACAGCCAAATTTTTAACTACTTCGTTTATAAAAGTCCTAACGTCAGAGATATTCCATAATTCTCTAAAATAGGCACGTAATTTTTCGTGTTGTTTCTTATCTGATTCTTTTATTACTTCAGACAGCGTCTGTTTCAAGTTTTCAGGAAACTTGTGCAATTTGCAATAAAAGCCCTTACTTAACAATTCTAATATCTGTTTTGTAACATAGTCGGCAAATAACATTTCATTAAAACGTTTGTGAAAATTACCACGTACAAGTAATTTCCGCAGCTCTTTCTCTGCTAGACTGACTAACTCTTGCATATTACTGGAATCAATAGTGCATAAAGAATTCAGGAACTTCACGGCCAACTCTTTTCCATCATTTTTGAGTAATGCTGCTAACTCATAGGTTTCAAAAGAATGCAATGGTTTTTGATCCGACTTTGTTCTTCTGATGTTATAATTATCGTCACCTATAGCATGGGACTTGACATCATCGATGACAATACACTCAACGGGACGTTCCATACCTTCTTTGTGGCAAAGAGCATGACCTGTGTTCAAACGATTCAGATAGAGAGCATCGTCATCACTTATACTTAATGAACCGGCCAGCAATGACTGATCATCCCTGGCAACCAAACGGTGAACAATCTTAGTATTTGAGTTTTTAATGACATCAGGCGAAATTTTTGTTGGAATTTGCTCCACCACCGCCACGCCTTGCCCAAGTGAACGCATTTCAGAAATCACATTACAAAAGACTTCAACGGCTTTTCCTTTGGGATTCCCCATCATTTCAGATGTTCGTTCCGTCTCCACATTCTTCAGCAAACGATGCGCTTCTTCTATTACTATGAAGTGCTGCAGCTCTTTATCTCCTCGCCCGGGATTAATTGCAGGATTATCTCTCTGGCGATATTCACTGATGAGAACCAACATCAAACCGACAAAAAAGGCTTTGTCGTCATCATCCGCAAGATTTTCCATTTCAAGAATTGTGCTGTTTGTTAACAAATCTTTCAAGGGGTAAAAATCGTAGGTATTGAACATTAATCCTTTTGCCCCGACACACAAACTTTCGAGTCGTGCAACAATGGCGGTGCGGATATTGTCTCTCAGTTCACCTTTATATTCCAATTCATTTTTAACGTATTTATCCACTTCGTCTTTCAGATCGGTCAAAGTGGGAAAACAATAATAATGCTCTTGTAAATCGTACCTGCTTTTATCATCATCACCTTTTTTATCTACGAAGTTAGGATGAATACCGGTTGTCAGGTTCCATCCTCTTTTCAAATAGATACTGTGCAGGCATTTCTCAACAATATGAGGCATTGGGCCATAAAGAGAAAAACTGGCATTAAAGATTGCTTTTAAATAATCGATATGGACCAGTGGATAAACCCCTTTTTGAATATAAAAAGGATTAAACTTTATGGGGCTTACGGTTGCATCGCCTATAGTAAATACATTCAGCTTTTCTTTAAAAACATCATCTCCCAGTAATTGTCTATAATCTCTTTTGGCTGATTCTAAAACCAGAAAAGGTAAACCTTCATTTTGAGTTAAACTTTTTAAAATGTGTTTTACTGTTGTTGTTTTTCCGCTTCCCGTTAGCCCGCAAACAAAAAGATGCTTGTTTAAGTCCTTTTTAGATAGAGAGATATGAATCCTTAATAGAATTACCATGATCTGCAATATTGCCGAGTCTTATTTCCCCCTCTTCATTCAAATCAGTTAAAGCCAACGCAGGCATTTTTTTTTATCTCATACCCCGGAAGCGATTCTGTTGGTGGAGATGAAATCAAAGAAAGTTCCTCACTTGTAACATAGGAAGCTAAGATTTTGGGGAAAACGATATTTACTGAGTCTGATGAGTCTGATTTCGGCAAAAAGAGTGTTTGCCCCTGTTCAATCTACGAATATACAAACGAGGAGGCGGTAATAATTTATCATTAGGCTTGGATAGCTCCCCAACAAAACTTCCCCCAAGAATATCACAGGTAATTCTTTCTTTTGCGGCAAACGTAATGGCTGTTTCCCAAAACCCTGAGTTAAAGCCTTGTATCATACGCGCAAAAAGTTGGTCTGCAATTTTTTCCAGTTCTAACGCAATTCCATTTTGTTGTTCTACAGAAAGTGATTGTGATTGCTGTTCGGAGGTTGTTTTGGTTTCTCCTTTAGAGCCAGCGACCTTGTTTTCGTCAATACCAAAAGGTTTAGAAACTATAGATATACCTTTGTTAGCATGTTTGCCAATCGAGAGCAGAGAACCATTGGCTGTATTCTCATTAGTACCAAAAATAGCAGAGCGTAAAGAATATAGCAGGTTGGGTTGTATAGTTTTTGTTTCACTAGTGCTATGAGTTGCCCCTGTTCCTCTTTCTTCTCCTACAGTCGATTTAGCAAGTGTATGAAGTTCATCCCTAATGTTCATTAACTCATTAAGAGATTGTTGTATTTCTTCTGATCTCACCGGTTTTGAAATAATAGCAAGCGTGTAATCCTTACCATACAAACTTCTAACAACGGACGATATATTAAACCGCTGTTTTTCATCGTCTTTTTTTAAAATTGGAACACCTGTAACCATACCGCCGTGTAAAAACCCATCCACTAATGATGAAATGCTCACTGTTTCTTTTAGTTGGATTTTTTTACCGGGCAAAACCCCATTGATGATGGATTGAAACAGTTCAGGATCATTTTTTGAAAGCCCTTCCTTCGCAAAACCGAGATAAACAGAGGTCTTTCCATTTTTACTATTGATAATAATCGCAACAGAAATACCGGCAGTATACGCTGCCGATAATATAGTCTGGTAGCGCTCATTGATAAATTTTGGAATATCTTCGCAGTCACTATTTACTGTAATCTCGGTTAATGGAAACAGATAATAGCCGTTTAAATAGTGTTTTGTTGATTTTTCGGTTTGTGTTTTTAAAATGTTTTTCTCATTAGAAACACTCCACCATGGAATCAGCTTTTGGCTGGCCTGTACTAAAGTATCATTTGTTTTTGATAACGCATTGGTTTGATCCATTCTACTTGCCCTCCAACTTAAAACCGTTTGATGAACAAAATTCAATGAAATCGTTATTAAAAGCTTCTATTACTGACTTTAGCCACCCTTTTACTTGCATTTCAGCATTTTCTAAATATTTATCAATATCTGCTTTGATGGTTTCCAGTGATTTGGGTGCTGCTTTGTCATATGCTTTTTTAAAAGCAAGGGTACTAATAATGATAGTTGCAAGACCAGCCACAATAGCACCTGCAACTATATATGGGCTAAATGATACAACTGTTTTGCTTGCAACCGTTGCAACTGTTTTAGTTTTAACGCTTACTACACCTGTTATTATTGAACCGACAACGAACGGGATGCCCCCTGTTATAAGTCCTTGTTTCAACCTGGGGTCTGTTGAATATTTAACGATACCAGAATCAAGCTCCAATCTATTCTCTATCTGTGTCGTCCACTCTTTTGATCGTTTTCTGAAATCTGCTTCAAAAAATTTGTTTTGCAATTCGATATCAGCTTTTTCCAAGTCTTTATCCGCCTGATCCATCAGATAATTCAGCAATGTATCCAGAAGCAGTTTGGATTTATAAACAACCTCTTTTGGAATATGGCTCTTTAAAAATTCTTTTTTCTGGTTAATATCAAAGTCAGCTTCTAAATGTAACTTCAACTCGGTTTTTAGTTTTACAAACTCATTATGTAAGTCCTTTTCAATGGTTTTATGTATCATTTTATATCCTCCAGAATTTCTTGTACCCGTATGAGTTCCGGTTGAATCTTTTTTTTTTTTCTTTCAGATTGTCGATTTCAGCAATGATTTCATAATTACTCTGTTTCTTGTCTTTTTCATTTTCAAGCACTTCTTGTCTTTCCGCAATAGCATTATTCATTTCATTGTTGAAGGATTTTAGATACAAATCGAGAACCTCTTCAGATTTTGCAGGCAAAGCTTTAACTACTTTGTAAAAAACTTTATTGTATCCTATTTTAAGTGAACTCAGGTGTTGTTCTTTGTCATAGACTTGTTTTTCACCTGTTTTAACCTGATCGGGTCGAAATATTCGCGGTATTCCTAGTCCTCCATAATCCCAACGATCCCACTTACGGTTTCCATACACATCTTCCATTTTATATGCCTCCTTTTCCGCTTTATCCTCTATAGATTTAAGATCAACTCTGGGGACAGTTATTTTATGTTCTTCCTGAAATGTTTTTCCTATTTCTTCAAGCCTTTTACTTAATTCAGTCGTCAAAGAACTGGAGAATCCAGCACGTATACTATCTATTTCGTTCATAGCATCTATAAAATATTTTCGTACAATTTCTAAGTCGTCGCTTTTTGTAATTAATTCTGGATATTTTAGTTTTAACTTTTCAATTATTTTAATCCGTTCCGAGTGTATTCCTCTATAACTTTGACCCAAATCTTTGTTTGTTTTACGCATTAACTTTTTGTACCTAGACAATGCATTATTAATTCTATTAATTTCTGCTTCAAATTCCTGAGGATTCTTTTTCTTCTTATCGATTCGTTCGAGTTTTCCTTTGTATTGGCTATTCTGATCTTCGTATCCTTTTTTTATGGACTCTAGGATTTCTTGAAGTTGTAAGTTAGGAGCTTGCATTGAAAATTTATCTATAGTCTCAAACATTTTTTCAAAACGTGAATATTCTAATAGAACATCCTTTAACTCTTTATTTTTTCTTGTGGATTTTTTTTCAAATTTGGGCAGGATGTCTGATTTTTGTTCTGATGATTCTTCGATTTGCTCAAGAGTTTTCCCTCCCTCAAGATCATTGTGGATTAACTTAAGCAAACTGTCTACAACAAGGATGCGATCTTCGGGAATATCATCTTTATAAAGACGAACGGCTTCGGAATGAAGTTTTTCAATATCAGAATCAGGATACAAACCGGCATGTGTCAACACCAAAAATAATGTTTCTTTACTGCGGTTAGAAATAACGGAATTGACAAATTTTCTAAGTGACTTAGACTCAACAGGCTTGATAGGGTGAACAAACAAAATAGCATTGGCATCTTCAAAGAACTGAAAAGAGACATCCTGTACACCACCTAAAGCATTAACACCGGGGCTATCCACTATTCTGAGTTCATCGAAATCCCACTTCAATGGATAGCCAAAATCAATTTCAACAGGAATTTTATCTTTTGTCCGTTTGCCAATGTATTGTTTTAATAGTTCCTTTTTCTCAGAAAGATCTATTCTTGATTCACTTGAGTTATTTAATTCATTTTGCCATTCTTGAATCAAACTTTCTGTAACTTCTAAAGATGTTGAGCTTTTTATTATATATTCGTCTAAAAGAGTAGTCGGTATTTCACGGTATTCATCGAGAATACGACAAATTTCATGTAGCTTTTCTTTTGCCTCATCAATATATGGTGTAAATAAATCATCATAGATCTCTTCTTTCTTTCCATCTGCGTACTTCACTCTCAGAAAAGATTTTTCAGATTTAAATATCTCGATAATGGCACTGGTGGCTTGCAGAACATCGGCAGGTAATAGCTCTGTACCTAAGAGTGCATTGATAAAAGTAGATTTACCCGCTTTTACCTCGCCTGCAACAGCAAGTGTGTATTTCCCTTTTTTCATTGATTCAATTCGGCTTTCCAGGAATTTGATATCAATGCCATCATTTAAATGTCCTCGCTTCTCTTTATAGCTATTAAAGAGGTCGATTACATTATCCCTGTGTGCTTTGTAATTGTCTCCAATCATATTTACAGTATTCACCCTCCAGTTATGATAGTTAGCAAATTTTGTATGCTTTTAGAATCAGAAATAAAGCTATCCATGTTATGGGAATTTAACAGGGTTTCTCTTAAAACGATCCCAGATATCACCTTTATAATCCAATATTATTAGCATTATATTTTCTATGCTATAAATTAATTTATTATAAATGTCAAATTTGCCTTCAAAGGGAAGGCTGATTTTCCCTTGATGCACGATTTCATTACGATATATTATAAAAGACAAATCACCATTACTGATTCCAAAATGGCGGTAAACCTCCTGAATTAATTCTTTAAAACTAAATCTTTTGGAACTATTGGGTTTTAAGAAATATCCACCCTTATTCTTTTTATATTTTGCAATATTACTGGCATACTCATATTTGATAGCCTCCATCCATACACAGCCTACTAACATTTTCACTTCTATGATCTCTTGGTTTTCTATTAAAACGTAATAATCGATTAGTGATGGTAAGTCAATTTTACCAATGTAATTATCCCAAGCAGACCACGCATTAATAAGATAATTCTGTACTATTCCAGGGGTGGTTATTTCAAAAACCCCTACTCCTTTATTCGAGAATTTACAGGGATGTATTTGAATCATATAGTTTTCATCATCTTTCCATAATACCCGATATGGAGAATCAACGAAATTAGCGGAAACGGAAGAAAGCAATGAGCAAAGCTTATCAATTAATTTCCTGCCAGAATTATTAAATTCACTTATTTTCATTGGGAAATATAGATATCCATTACAGTTTGAGATTTCAGAAATAGATTCACTATCACTATAAAGACGCGCATTTTTTGAAATAAATTCCAGTATGTTTACACAACGGTGATTATTTTGATCAAATTCTTCTCCAAAGAATTTCTTTATTCGTAAAGCGCTGTATATCTCTACCTCATCTTCCTTGTCGATTTTGCCTTTTTGAATTGTTAATTTAAGTATATCAACTTTAATTTCTATTTTTGAATTAATAATAACTTGTATATCTGCAACAGCACAATTATCACAAATAATTCCATGTCCTTCAGTATCATTTAATTCTAATTTTAGCTCAGGTATTGAAATAATATCTGAATAACAACAAGTCCAAATACCTTGGAAATAGGGATTAGAATTATTAAAAAATATACTACCAGAAATATGTATTTTTTCTTTATCAATAATGGCAAAACCACTAAGATTTTTATATTCAGTTTTTATAATAGGTATAATTTTTCTATTTTCCATAATTATACAATCCAATTAAGCTAGAAATATCAGGGTGCAAAGGTATCTTTGAAAACCGGCAGCATCAACCATATAATGAACTTTGTCGCATTTTTCACAATATAACAGCAACATAAACTTTTTAAGCCGGAATTGCCTCTCAGACTTATACAGCATAATTCAAGTTTTCGAGCTCTAATTTTCCTTATGATTGAACCAAAAGTTTCGGTTCAGGTTGCCAGTCCGATAAACATTCTGGCGAGTCAGTCTGGGTTTGCGGATATTATATTATACAAATTATGGAGTCGGACAAACTAAGCGCTAATATTCTGAGCCTATTATGTTCTCAGATGAAAGTAGCAGGAGAAACATCAAATCTCTTGCTTAAGGCTTTGATCTGCCTGACATTCAGTCTTCTTTGGCCGCTCAAAATTTCTGACACAATACCCTGACTGCCAAGCTCCTTTAAATCACTTTGTTTTAAACCATGCTCCTCCATCAAGTATTTTAGGCAACCTATCGGATCTCCTTCCGGCTCAGGAATATTCCTATCCTCATAATCCTTAATTAAAGTTCCCAAGGTATCTATTAGTGACTCTATTGATGGATTTTCCGTTTCGCTAACCTCATCTATCAATTTATTCAATAGCTTTACAACTCTTTTATAGTGGGCTTTCGTATTTATGGTTGATATCACTTTAGATACAGTAGGCCATACTTTTATCGTTTCTGTTAATTCCTGTTCTAAAACTTTCATTTTCCCCCTTTCCATTTTCCTTTATCATATTCTTTATGTGTTAAAATGTTTCTTATGTATATTCGTTTCTTATCATAAACAATATATGTTATAAGTCTAAATTTATTGCCACCAATATTGAAAACTGTCAGTCTGCCTACTTGATCTGCATGAGGAAACATTTTTTGTAAATTGGAAAATGAGTCAAAGTCATTGAGTTTTACGATTCGATACCATCGATCTAGCGGCTCATAAGCGTTTGGATGTTTATTACTGAAGTCGAGCAATCGTTTACGGGTAATAACGTGCATGAAAAGCATATCTCAATACGAGATATCTGTCAAGAGATATTTATGTAGAATAAATCCTATTCTAAGTCTGGTAATTAATCTTCACAGTTTCTTTTGAATAGGAAATTAGGGTCAAAGCTTCATTTA
>MAYW01000168.1 GCA_001723765.1 Candidatus Scalindua rubra | reverse complement strand
CAAAAACCCCTACATACTATGTCCCGTAAGATACCATTAGGTTGTACCCAATTCCAGGCCTTGCAAATTTTACGAGAAAGAGCACAACGACTATCATGAGGATTCTCCTCAATTAGTTTTCTGATAAATTCTACGTCCTTGGTAGTTGCAACCCTGCCTTGATATTTTACTTGCAAATCCATATGCAAAAGATAGCATATTAATTCTCCGAATGCAAGAAAATATCAAAAAAATGATTGCTAGCTTGAACTACCTGGTGAACTATTACGTTTTCCTTTCATATTCTCTGCTTCCATATTTTCTGCAATAACCTTAAACCTTGCAAGTAACTATTTCACTGCGTTATTGTCAAAGGAAACAGTAATCGAACACATTAAGAATTTTGGTTACGCTCTCCTTCCGCTCATCTTATTCGGATTTATATCCCTTAAGACTATTGATGTCTTAGGAAACGCAAAAGGGTCTTTAATGTTATTTAATAGCTATAAATTGAATTTCAATTTTACAATTGCCTTTCAATTGTTTACTGTACTCACAGGCATGTTCATAACTGAATATCTTATTTATAAAATTATTCAGAATAAAATCACAAAAAGCAAGCATATTCAGGTGTTTGTCATCCAGGGAGCTGTGCCATTGATATTCGCTATCCTTTATATTTCGTTATTTTACAAATGTATAATTTGAAAGGAAATTCAAACCTTACACTAAATGACGGAGGAAAGATTGCAGTCTTAGGTGGAGGTCCTGCAGGCTCCTTCTTCAGTATCTTTGCCCTCAAATTAGCAAAACAAATTGGAAAAGATATTGATTTAACTATCTATGAACATAAAAGCTTTTTAAATGAAGGGCCGTCAAGCTGTAATATGTGTGCTGGTGTTATTTCAGAATCTCTGGTACAATTACTAGCTATCGAGGGTATTTGCCTGAAACCACCGATCGTTCAACGCGCGATTGATACATACTGCTTTCAAACGATTAGTGGAGACGTGCTTCTCAACAGTCCAAGTCTACAAAGAGGAATTGCCACTGTTTATAGAGGTGGAGGCCCTACAAGTAAATCTACTTCAGAGACAAATAAAAAACCTGAATCTGAAAAAATAAGTTTTGATGACTTCTTGATCGATTGTGCTAAAAAAGAAGGAGCAAAAGTTGAGAACATAAAAATTGACAAAGTAGAACTAAATAAAGACAAACCAGGAATATTTTCAAAGGGTGAGAAACTATTTGATGCCGATCTAGTGGTAGGCGCCTGTGGAATAAATGCTAAAACAGCAAAGATGTTCGAAGAACTTGGAATCGGCTATACACACCCTTCAGTAATTAAGGCTTTCCAGTCAGAAATACACATAGGTAAATCATTTGTATCATCACACTTTGGTAATGCCATACATATATTTCTCATCAACCAACCAGATGTAAAATTTGCAGCCATAACTCCAAAAGGTTCTTATGTAACCGTTAGTATGCTCGGTAAGGACATAACCAAGCAAACTGTAATTGACTTTTTAAATTATCCTGTAGTAAAGGATAAATTTCCTGATTCATGGGATATTCCGGATGCTTTCTGTCGTTGTGTGCCAAAGATTAATGTAGGCGCCGCCAGGCATCCTTTTGCTGATAGAATCGTAATGATTGGTGATGCGAGTTCAGCACGTCTATACAAGGACGGAATTGGTTCTGCTTATTTAACTGCAAAGGCTGCTGCAAACACAGCCATTCTCTATGGTGTAAGTGAGGCAGAATTTTATAAATATTACTATCCAACATGTAGAAAAATAAACAGAGACAACTTTTTGGGGAATTTAATGTTTGCGTTTACGGATACGATTAATAAAACTCCCATCATTCGTGAAGCACTATTAAAACTTTTAAGAAATGAACAAAAACGTCCCGAGTTGGGTTACAAATGCAGCACAATATTATGGGATATGTTTACGGGCAATGAACGATATACAGATATTTTTATACGAGCATTTAACCCCGGACTGTTACTAAGATTTCTAATTAACATCTTTAACGTCATTTTTATTCGATTTAAGACAATATGGAGGCAATAACATGGAGAATGAGGAAAACTCTTTAGGAAAGGAATATAAGGATGGAAACATTATCTTCAAGGAAAACTCGATTGGAAAAGAGATGTACATTATATTATCAGGAAAAGTTAAAGTAATTAAAGAAAGAGATGGTGTAGAAACCACACTTGCAATCTTAGACGAGGGTGATTTTTTTGGAGAGATGTCACTGTTTGACAATTATCCTCGTTCTGCTACCGTAAAGGCTATAGGAAATGTTAAAGTTCTTGAAATAAACCAAAAGAGTTTCTTAAAAAAAGTTAGTAAAGACCCCACCCTGGCATTCAGAATGCTTGAGAAAATGAGTCAACGCATCAGAAAAATGGACGAATGGGTCCTGAGTTATGCAGTAAAAGCACAAGATTTGGTCAATGAATCTCAGAATTATGCATAACGAAAATCCCTTTCCACTTTTGCTAAATGATTAATTTAAATGACTATTGACTTCCTTCAATAAATCCTGTAAATTCTTTTTCAACCAGGAAATACATGATATAATTATTTCGTGTATTTAAAAGAAACCATACCAGGGGATTAGCCTTCTGAATTTCCAAAAAGAAATGTCAGACTGAAGAAGATTGTACAATAGAATATTTAAAACTTTGTCGACCTCAAGAATTGATTGCCAACACCACATAACCTATTTTAAAAAATGTAACAGTCTCTAAATCGACAATTTCCAGTCAAAAAAAGCAAGAAATTGTCGATTTAGAGACTATACGCTTGGGTATGGATTTAAAATGCTTAAACCTTCTGACTACGTACGGAAAACGCTAAATCCTTTTGACCGCTTAGGGGATATACTGGTTTCTCTGGGCTACATTGACAGAAAGACTTTAGAAAAATTCGTTTACCAGAAACAGGAAGAAATCCAGAAGAGTAACAAGCTTCGCTCTTCCATCGAAGAACTGGTATCTGAAGATCGGGGACACTTCCTCGCCAGCTACCATTCACATTATCTGGGTGAAGTTTTGGTAGAAGCTAAGCTGATTACCCATAAGCAATTGAAAGAAGCACTTCATCTACAAGAAGATATAAAATTTCCAAATATTCCCAAGAACAAAATAGTCCTTCTCTCTGAAATTTTGCATAAAATCTCCCGTTCTAGAAACCTGTACAGCGTTCTAAATCTCGTTATGAATTATTGTAACAAGGTTGTTGATGCTGAAGCAAGTACACTTTTTCTTCATAATAAAGAAAAAAATGCCTTAATCTTTAATGTAACCACCGGAGATAAAAAAAACATGATAATCGAAAAAGAGATGCCCGCAAACGAAGGGATAGCCGGGTGGGTTTTTCAAAATGACAAAAGTACTATTGTAAATGATGCAGCAAGTGATAAGCGTGTATGTAAGAGTTTTGATAAAAAGACTGGTTTCAAGGCAAGAAATATCCTTTGTGTGCCAGTTAGAGTAAATTACAAACCAGAAGGTGCATTAGAAGTACTTAATAAGATTGGCAACAAATCCTTTAGTAAAAAAGATGAATGTCTTTTGAACATACTATCCAACCAAATTGGTGTTCACATGGAAAACCGAGTACTTGTAGAAGAGCTGGATTATAGGGCAAACCAAGTAGAAAAAGAAAAAAATAAATACCAGAAACTTTACTCAGAAAAGGAAAATTTACTAAATCAATTGTCACAAGCTTACGAACAACTTAAATCACATCAAAAAGAACACCTTGAAGCAAGCCGTTTTAAAGGTATTGGTATACTAGCTGCTGGTGCTGCCCACGATTTCAATAATACTCTCACTGCAATCTTAGGTCAGGTGGAAACCTTTACCCTTAAAGAGTTAAAGAAAAATAATCAACTTTCAGAAAAGGGAGTTGAAGCGCTCCGTAATACATTTAAAGGAATTGTTGAACTCTGTATACAAGCAAAACACTTAACATCCAGTCTTTTAAGGTTGGGAAAACGGGAAGTCATAAAAAAGGAACCTGTCAATATTGAATCCTTTTTATTGGAGGTAATCAAACCTTTAGAACGACAATTTTCAACAAGAGGTATTCACCTTAGAAAGGTATTTCTTTCTGATATCCCACCAATTATATTGGACAAAGGTCATATCAATGACTTGATTACGAACATTGTAGTAAATGCCCTAAACGCTATCGAACAAAGACAGCTTCGCCTCAGAGAACTTCACCAGAACCCTGAAATGAACTTTACTATTGAAGTGAATCAAAAGGATCATTCTCTGATTCTAGAGTTTATCGATACAGGTATTGGCATTTCACCAGATAATATTGAGAAAGTTTTTGATCCCTTCTTCTCAACAAAAAAACAAACCGCTGAAAAAGGTACTGGTTTGGGACTTACTATGGTACGGCGTATTGTCGGCTTATACAACGGCCACATAAACATTCATTCCGTTACACAGGAAATGATTGATAGTGACCATAAAACCTACTCAAAAAAGCAATGTGGTACTACTATAACCATCCAAATACCAATGGTAAAAGCTACACAAGAGCAATTAGAATCACAAGAAGAAACAGATTTATTCACACAAAGCAAGGAAGCTCTTATTTACATCGCTGAAGATGAAAAATATATTAAGGACTTTCTCTGTACTGTGATACCTGAGTTAGGTTTTTATCAGGTTGAAGGATTCGACAACGGCCAATTACTTCTGGAAGCCATAAAGGTTAAAATACCTGACTTAATCATAACAGACATACAGATGCCCGAAATGGACGGACTTACATTATGCCGTGAAATTAATCGGATTTGCCATGCAAACAAGCCAACTATAATTATTTCAACAGGTAAGTCAGAAAAGGACAATCTAGAACCATTTTTCGCATTGGGGATACAAGAAGTACTGGAAAAACCATACCAAACAAAAGAGTTAGAGAATAAAATCAACAAAGTCCTATTCAAAACTTAAATATTAAATTCACCTCTTAAGTTTCAATACAATTCTCTACCTTATGATCTTTTCTCAAAATAAAAGCATGCATTATTTATTTGGTATTTAATAGTTATAATGTTTTCACCAATTTCCTATGATTATAGCTTATATCTTGATATTGAATAGCTTGCAAAATGAATATTAATCATTATAATCACTTCAAAAAATATTTTTTATTACTAATCCTTTAACGGAGGAAAATGGCTATATATGTGCTTCATAAATAAACATTTTTACCACAAATTATTTAACACATACGCAGCAAGGCAAACATTAATTTATCTGTATCGAAATTTCAAATTAGCCACAGTCACCAAGACCACAAAAGTTTTAAAAGTAGGGTGGCATTGCCCACCGATCCTTTAGTGAACAAATATATATTTCTGGTGGGCAATGCCCACCCTACTTTATTATTAATCAATTTGCGAAGCTATGTTCTTATATTGTAATAACACTCACACTTTTATCCTGTCCTCTCACATCGGAAAAGTGTCTTGCGAATGATGAAAATCTC
This sequence comes from Candidatus Scalindua rubra, assembly GCA_001723765.1. Taxonomy (GTDB): domain Bacteria; phylum Planctomycetota; class Brocadiia; order Brocadiales; family Scalinduaceae; genus Scalindua_B; species Scalindua_B rubra. The sequence goes on along the minus strand of MAYW01000168.1, from coordinate 4,051 downwards.
CCATGGCATATCCATGACAAAGCTATCCAAAAGATGGGAGTTTCATGGGTTAGCAAGATAGCTTTTTCACCTGACGATAAATATATTGCAGTTGCCACCAAAGTAGGCACACACATAATTGATAATAAGACACATGATTCAATATGCTTTCTTTTCGGTCACAAAAACGCTGTACAATCAATAGCCTTTAGCCCTGACTCAAAACTACTCGCTTCAGGTTCTCTAGATGGAACCATCAGGATATGGGAGATACCTTCAGGAAATGAGCTGCAAACTTTGTTCACTACCAGCCATGCTGTTACGTCTGTAGCCTTCAGCTCTGACTTCAAGTATCTGGCTTCATCAGGTACATATGATAATAATGTCATACTCTGGGACACAGAAACATGGCAGGAAATAAAGACTCTGACCGGTCACAGTAAAAACGTCAACACCGTTGCCTTTAGCCCTGATGGTAAGTTTCTGGCGTCAGGTTCAAGTGATAATGATATCAAGCTATGGCATGTCAAAACAGGGAGAGAGTTAAAAACCTTGAGAGGGCATGATTATATGATATACGAAATAGAATTCAGCCCTGACGGCAAATTCCTTGCCTCAGGCTCCGGTGATAATACTATCAGGATATGGAATGTTAAAACAGGAAAGGAAAGTAAAATATTAGTTGGACATACATGGAACGTTAATTCAGTAGCCTTCAGTCACGATGGAAAGTTTCTCGGTTCAGGCTCAGCAGATGGCACCACCAAAATGTGGGACATGACCACGGAGGAAACTGTATGGTCGATAAAGAGCCATAGCCGCGGTGTTAAATCAGTGGCTTTTACAAAAAACTCTACAATACTCGCATCTGCCAGTCCATTTGATCACAATATTAAGTTTCTGGATGCAACTACAGGAAAGGAGTTAAGAATTTTAGCAGGACACGGGAGGGACATAAACGTAATGACATTTAGCCCTGATGGTAAATACCTTGCATCTGCTGCGTGGGATCGGACTGTCAAGATCTGGGATGTAGCAAAGTTTAAGGAAAAATGGACATTAAGTGGACACAAGGAAGAAGTTAATTCAGTGGCATTCAGTCATGATAATACACTCCTTGCATCAGGCGCTCACGAAGGCGCTGTCAAGATATGGGATGTTGCTACAGGCAAGGAGATAAAGACAATAGATGGACATTCTGACAGTGTCTACTCAGTAGCCTTCAGTCATGATTCAAAAATACTGGCATCCAGCTCATGGGAAGAAATCAAGCTATGGGATACTACAACATGGGAAGAAATAATTACCCTGACCGGACAGAAAGAGGAAATCAGTTCGCTGGACTTTGCCCATGACAGCACTCTCCTGGTCTCAGGCGCATACGATAGAAGCGTAATGATCTGGGATATAGCTACAGGACAAATGTTAAAAGAGCTGATAGGACATGGTATGCGTGTCAATGCCCTGGACGTAAGCCCAAACTCAAGATTCATTGCCTCTGCCGGACGGGATACCGTTCTGGTCTGGGACATTGAATCAGGAAAGAAGCTATGGGATTTAAATGGTCACAATTGGGGTGTTACCTCATCAGTCTTTCATCCGGATAACAGACTCATAGCCACATGTTCGTGGGGAGATGAATTAGTTATGTTTTGGGATGCACAAACAGGAAAGCTACTAAAATCATTACCCGGCCACTGGGACGCTCTCAGGTCTTTGGCCTTCAGCCCGGATGGAAAGCTCCTTGCGTCGGGTGCAAACAACGGCATAATCTTGATCTGGAAGATAAATTAGCTTTCGTTGGTAGATAACTAATTTTGTTTGACTAGTTAATTGTATGAAATATAATAAAACCATTTGAGGCGAGAAGAAGCTTTAACAGCGGATATTTTGCATCGGATTGAGATTCTTGAAGAAGGAATAAAATGGACAAATTTAAAATTATTACCCCTGAGAATCAAAGCGATTGCAAAGCTATAAAAATTGTTTTAGAAAACACATCCTTTTATGTTCATCCCGATGAATTTGCCGAAAAAATGGGTGTGCGTTACTTGTCGGGCCTGGAGATTGATCGAACTATGCCAAACAAATTTGCACACATATTAGAAAAATATTTGAAAAGAGATGGTAGAGTTTTAAAAAAGGGTAATCAATGATTTCAGATACAAACAAGGAAACCAAGGTCTATTTCTCTGTCTGTGTTGCTGTAATGAAAAGAAATTTCAAATTGATCATTATCATAATAATTGTAGGCACTGTGGTGATACTTTCCATAAGCGCTACAAATTATCAAAAACAATCTACCTTGTTGCGAGAGGAGATATTCGATAAATGCGAGATGATTGCCCTCGAACTTAAGTACACAAGAGATTATCTGGCAGAAACGATAGCAATTGCTAATCTGCAACATCACGAGGAAGCCAGAGGACTTATACCAGCAATAGCAGGAAATGCGATTGGTAAAAAATTTTATGATGCAACAGGTTATCAATTAAGACAAGTCAGTTCAAAATATAGAAACCCTAAAAACAAACCCGATAAATTCGAGAAAGAAGCCCTTCTTGAATTCGGGAAAGATGGAAATCTTTCTGGATACAAAGGTGTTGATAAGATAAACGGTCAAAAGGTACTGAGATATCTCATTCCCCTCTACATAGAAGAAGCATGTCTTAAATGTCATTCTGCAAAGGAAACTATACCCGAGTTCATACAAGAAGATTACCCTGAAGATAAGGCTACAGACTATACGTTTGGAGATTTGAGAGGCGCTATCTCGGTGGTCGTACCTATAGACAGAGCCGAAGCTGAAATCAAAGGGAACCTGATCCATATGACACTCGTAACTACTGCAGGATTAACATTTCTGGTAACTTTTATAGCTATTGCAATAAACATTACGATTAAGAAGACAGAAAAAAGCAAATTAAGGAGTTAAAATGATAGAATTTAAAGCTTATCATCCTTTTCGAGGCGTATGAAGAAAAACGTTTTAGAAAATAATTCTGAAATCATTGAGATATATGACAAGCTCGATTTAGAGCTATCGAAAATTAATCCGGGTTGTAATGCTTGCGGTAGATGTTGTCATTTCAATACATACGGCCATGTATTGTATACTTCGAATATTGAAGTAAATTATATACTAGAAAATGTTACCGCTCCGCCACATGATCCGAACCAAAATATCTGTCCGTTTCTGAAAGATAACGTGTGTACTATTAGAGATTTTAGAATGCTTGGCTGCCGTGTATTTTACTGTAATCCACATTACAGGATAATTACAAAAGAAGTATATATACATAGCAAATATTACAACATGATGAAGGAAGTAGCTAGAAAAAATCAAATTGAATGGCATTATGCGCCTATGATGAAATTACTATAATCCAAATAATTTCGCAATTAAGCATTTTTGAAAATGAGAAAAACAACTTGTATCAAATGCAATGAGGATATTTTGCTTTCTGCAAAAGATATTAATTATTGCATGATATGCAACGAATCTTGCTGATCAAAACAACATAGGTTTTTTCCTGCTCCTTGCACTTGGTTTAATATTGTTATGGTGGGGCATCAGCAAAAAGTTAATAAAGGTTAAGAGAACGAAAGACCCCCAAACGCCGTATCAACTGGCAAAGACCTTTTACACTGAAGCCTTGAACGGTAATCCTCCTAATTCCCTGAAACTTTTGGAATTATTAAGTCCAACAGCTATTGAATCTATTGAAAAACCCTGGGACGAAAACCTCGTGACTGCCTGGCACGATGCCAGGGATAGAATTTCTCACGCATATGGTGATGAAGTTCACTATTTTCCAATTAATCGCATAGTGGAAAAAAGTACACTAAACAAGAATTTTATTATTGACATTATTGTAGAAATAATGTATTAAACTGTGGATTGGAAGAAATACTGCAATCAAAATAGATGGTAAATGGAGATTAAGTAGCTGTAAAAAAATAACTTCACATTTTAGATATGTATGATACGGGTAGCCGCAACCTTTAGGTTGCGTTATTTCGCAGGCTGAAGCCTGCGGCTACCCTCTCTATAAGGACTTTAAAACGTGAA
>MAYW01000167.1 GCA_001723765.1 Candidatus Scalindua rubra | reverse complement strand
GCAGGTGGGAGCTGGTGTGTACCTGTATCGGGTGCAAGCCGGGGAGTATACGAAGGTGAGGAAGATGGTACTGTTGAAGTGAATCGGTATATATATAAGGAGAAAGAGATTTATTACGATGATTATCCATGCCGAAATAACTGGTCTGACCCTATTGATGATTGTGGGTTTAACCACTTTTGTGACAGAACCAGAAAAGGAGCATTCAAAGTTGGCAGGAGAACAGCTCGTAATAAGTTTACCCGTAAGATACAGGAGATGAATAAGTGGCTGAAATATGTAAGAAATACAGCTAAACCAGCAGAATGGTGGAGTATCTTGAGTGCAAAATTACGGGGGCATTTTCAATATTATGGTGTAAGCGGCAACTACAGGGGAATTATGAGATACTATACTCTTACGATTAAGCTGATTTACAAATGGCTGAATAGACGAAGTCAAAAGAACAGTTTTAATTGGAAGGAATTCAATAAGTATCTTCAAAGACATCCTCTTCCAACGCCAAGGATTCACCATAATTTCTATACTTGGGGTTATTGATGGGAATACTAATGAAGAGCCCGTTGCGGGAAAACCGCACGGCGGGTTCTGTGAGGGGCATGTTTTCCTCATTTTTAAAACTAACTAACGAAAGGAGTTAAACAAATGTCTACTCGACAAAAAACATTATTAATAATTACATCAATCTTATTCTTTACTACCCTCATATTCCCACAATCCAAAGTAAACATAAACAATCTTGTCCAATATGGTGATAAGTGGTTTAAAGAGAACGATGATAAACCCTATACAGGTGTTGTCTTTGATATGTCAAAAGAAACAGGAAATAAGATTTTAGAGAGTAGATATGTTAAGGGAATACTACATGGGAAACATACTGAATGGTGGTCAAATGGTAATAAGAAAGTTGAAGGAACATATAAATCAGGTATGATGGATGGGACACACCCCACCCCACCCAGTCCTTGGGGGGTACCCCTTCGTAATTGATATATACCCCGCTCACACAAAACAGGGAAAAAGGTATTAGAAGATATACGGTCTGTCCCTTATTGTGGCATTCCCCTATTGCCTTTCACCTAAACAGACACTACATTTCATTTACTGTGTGCTTTTCTGTTAGAGAGCTTGGTAAAATTATGCAACGATCTTCTAAACAAACTAAAAAGTGCGTTGCAATTTGTTCAGTCTTCTTATGTTGTTCCCAAATAAATTCTCAAGATATAGAGATCTACGAGACGAATCAGTTTGGACTAAAAAATATTACTCCAAGCATTATCATTGATGAAGACAGTTTTTCGGGAGATTTTGATGTTTATTCCGTTAATAAATTTGGTCTGAAAAATATAATCCCCGATGAGATTATTGAAAACGATGAGTATAATGGTACTTGGAGGGTATATCGAATTAACAATTTTGGGTTGAAAGATATTATCCCAGAACAAGTTGCTGAAGAGGTTTCATTTGACGGCAGTGTAAATATTTACGATGTAAACAGTCTTGGATTGAAAGACATTTTACCATCTACCATAATTGAAAAAGATGGTCTTTCTGGAGATATTAAGCTATACAATGTAAGTAAGATGGGACTTAAGGATATTTCGCCATTTGAGGTTATTAGGAAAGTAGGCGACCAGTATAATGTTTATTCAGTAAATAAAATGGGATTGCCTGATATCTCACCGAAAAGAATCATTGAAATAAAGGAACACCCAACTGTATTTGGCATTCTTCTGTTACCGTCCATTAAACAGATAAAATTTGAACCTGGACATAACAAAATAAAAACTATACAGCATATAAAGAAGATTCCTGAAAAGAATCTTGAGGAAGAAGGATGGTTGAAGAGCAAACCCAAATCGAAAGAGAACAATAAGTAGTTAGAAAATGGTAGATCACGAGTATACCAACTGTCCTAACTGCCACACAACGTATAGAATACCACGTACTGGCCATCAACTTAAAATCACTTGTAAGAATTGCCACGAAGTATTCTATGAGAACCTTCTACAAGAATACGTGCAGACAGAACATCCTAAAAAGCGGAATAAGTGGTTTGTAATACCTGCAATTCTAATTGTAACTATTATTGCGTTAACTTTTATTTATCAGGATGCCGAAAACTTATCCAGTAAGACACCTATTTCAATGCCAAAATCGAGCAATTGGATGACAATCAATTATGGTATTTTAGTAAATAAATCAACCCTAACCCATAGCGGGGAAACAGTCGGAGATTTAATCCAGAAGATTGCCAACTATACAGACGATCTTAAAGGTCTAGTACAACAATATCTTGAGCCGTTTTCAATATTATGTCATGATGTTTTGTTATCTAAGATAGAACCAGACACGCTACCACTTGTAAATATCTTATCACACTATCCCGAAGGATCAGAACGGCCAACTTGGGTAGATTTATTCAGGGAAGGACATTATCAATTATACTATAACAACCATTTAATCAGAGTATTTATAAAAGGCACAAAACCCAAAATAGGTTTTGATAAATACCATTCTGTAATAAGACATCCAATTCGTGATGTTATGAACAGCGAGCATACAACTATTGACAAGATAGAAGTCTATGTGTTCAATAACGATTATGCAAACACTGAAATACGATTAAATACAATACCTGGAGTCATTATTGCGGACGAACTGGACTTGTCGCCTAAACAGAAATCAATTGATCTTGCAAGCATAGAAGAATTCTTGAATCAAGGTGTTATTCTGGAAGCAGTAGAAGTGGATGCTAATAATGATTTGTATTTCTATGGGAGAAAAGCTCAAAATCAAACTCTTGCAGGACAACCATTGTCTTTATCAGATATCGCAGTTATTTATAGATCCATTTTCCATTATGGTGATAACGCCCCGTATATCAGCTTGGATAAACATGAGGATAATAGATATGCCAAGGTCAATTTTGGAGGGAACCTTGAAAATACATATGCAGGAAGTGTTGTTTTAGAAGCGGACAAACTATTCAAAACAATAAGCACAGGTATTGACCCAAACACACATCAACTTATGACGTCTAAGTTCACCAAAGAGGTACCAGATTTCTTAACAAGAAATGAAAGAATGCTACTTGAAGAAAAAGAAGTATACGGATTGGAACTCAGGTACTGGTTTTACCCTGATTCTATTGGAACTGTTACTGATGGATCTATAGGAGCTGTTTTAACACATCAGTTTATTGCAGATGTTGAGCGGATGGATGTCAAAGTAAATGTAGGTAGTGCTGTAAAAAATACTATTGATCACCTTAACAAAAATTTTGAGCAATATGAAAGAGCCGATAACACATTCAAGGAATTGAGTACAGTAGGTAGAGTAATGTCTATTATTAATTGGTTAAAAATCATGGATGTAGATGATAAAATTGAATTAGATGAATTACTATCGATAAAAATTCCAGCATTCACTACTCCCAAGAGAACGAAGAAAATGTTAGCTATAACTGCAGCATCTTCTTCTGCGAATATGCATCTTAATAGTAGAAATATCAGGGACTATACAAAAGTCTATTACATATCAGATTTACTTGATAAGGAAAGCAAATATGCTTCAGATGAACATTTACTTGAAGTTGCAGGAAATTATTGTTCTCAAATTGATATTTCAGAAATTGCACCACTTGAATTTCTTGAACTGGAAAATTCATTAGAATCTATAAATAGAGAAATCGAACAGAAAAAAAGGACATTAAATAGATATAGTTCTCGAGATGTCGACAACTATAATAAGTCAGTAAATCAACAAAAATTTCTAGTGAAAAAATATAATAATTTTCAGTTAGAAAATCGGTTTATTAACTCTATTGGAGGGGGAATCAATCTCCGACCCAGTGAATTTAAACGAATTTCGCGAAACAGGAATGCTCCCAAACTTCGAGAATTGAGAAAAGTTAAGGGTAAAATTAAAACCGTAGGCAAAGTCGCAAAATCAGGAGATTGGATTCGAAATATTTCTAGCGGAATAAGTGGTTCCAGAATAAATAAACTATCGACTAATTCTTGGACCTCTTCTAAATCAGTGAACGGAAACATAGAATATAACTACCATTCTAATTCAGGAGATTATGCGACCAGTTCTCAGAATCTACTGGAATGGCAATTGAAAACTTCAGTAAATGGCTCTGAGGATATAGTGAAATACTCAATAGCATCAAATCTGCTTCAGGTATATCATGATGGTTTTATTAAAGAAGCTAGAGGAAGAATTTCATCAGATGGGAAAAGAATTGTTTTTCAATAATTAAACTTGTACGTGAGACATGCATCAAAGTACTAACCTCACCGTGTTTGAACTGGGAGTAATAACCCCCACCCAAAGGGATAGGATTTAAGGAGTTTAAACGTATGTTAGAAGACCTGATAAAAACCATTGAAGACTTTTCTAAAAAGCGTGATTGGATTAAGTTCCATTCACCCAAGAATCTATCTATGGCTCTTGCGGTAGAAGCGGCAGAACTGGCTGAAATATTTCAGTGGCTGACAGAGGAAGAAAGTAAAAATGATGACCCCAAAAGGATTGACAGAGTTCGGGAAGAAATTGGAGATATTATGATTTATCTGGTTGAGTTATCAGACAAATTAAATATTGACCCATTAAAAGCAGCATTCGATAAAATAAAGAAGAATGCTAAAAAATATCCTATTAGCAAGGTAAAAGGGAAAGCCTTGAAATACTGGGAGTATGAAAAATGAGTCAGATATTTATTTTTCCCGCTGGACCAAATGCAGATAAGCATTTTCAGAAATCCATTGTCAAGGGCGTACAATTGGAAGATGTACTTCTAATGATTGATGATGAGACTACCCGAGATACTTTGAAACAAGCTTATCCAGATGGTGTCTGTTATGTCTGGGCTGGTCAACATGGTGATAATTTGTCGCGATGGATTAGGATGAAGCCTGGGGATTATGCACTGGCTTATGGCTACAAATCTATTCGCGCAGTAGCTCGCATCATTGTGAAATATGAAAGCTCAGAACTGGGTCGAGTAGTGTGGCCAGACATATCATTTGGTGATGAAGATTATAGTCTGCTTTATTTCCTTAGCAAGCCAACATATTGTAGCGTTTCAATGGATGAGCTGGCTCCATATATGGGTTCAATGTATATGAAGCTGAATTCGCTTCCACCTGAACGGGTAGAACTTATTCTTTCGGATTATGAGACTCTGGAAGAATTTATGAAAGAGAAGTTCGGTTAAAAATCGAGTCCAGCTGTGCCAATTTTAGCTCGGTCGAAACTAAAGAAGGGACTTCAAATAATGTCAAAGAAAGATTATAATAAGCAAATAAGAGAATTTCTTGAAGAATGGCCAATAAGTAGGCTAAGTGAATTAACCCTTGAGGATTATACTAATAACGATAAAACATCTTTTATTTATTGGTTAGAATTTAAAATAGGAGTGGGAGGGATAAAGGGTGGTTCAGCATATAAATTTGGTATTTATAAGAAAAAAGATAGTTCGATAGAGAAGATTCCTTCTTATTGTGATACGGATGGTGAATATGCATGGAAGAATAAATATGGACATAACAAAGATGAAGCATTTAAAAGTGTAAAAAATATTGTAAGAAAGATTGCAGTCAATTCACGTGCTGGAGATTTTTCAGATATTGATGATATGGATTTTACCATATCTGTTAAATGGAAGATTGCTTTCTTATATAATCAAAATAAAGTAATTCCAATATTTAAACCTGATGTACTTGGAAATATTGCCATTTCTTTCGGTATGGATATTAGTAATAATGTTACGGTTTCAAAAATGCAAGAATACATTTTTCCACATATACCTGAAAGTATGAATACTATTCAATTTGCAAAGGAAATGTGGGAAAAAATTTGGTGTTGGAAGAAGGGAATTATTTATAGAAAATCATGAGTTGGGTATAATAGAAGATGGAAAGTACTGGGTGATAGCACCTGGCGAACAAGCTAAGCTGTGGAAGGAATGCCTGAAGAATGGTGTTATCTATTTAGGTTGGAATAAAATAGGAGATTTCCGTCAATACAATTCTCAAAAGGAATTTACTCAAGCAATAAAGATAGCCTGGGGCCATCAGCACAATCCTACTAATGATGGACTTACAACCTACCAGTTGCTTATGATATCAAGCCAGGTGATTTCATTTTTGCAAAGAAAGGACGATCACTAATAATTGGTATAGGTAGAGTAATATCAGATTACAAATATGATGAAGAACGCTCCGACTATCCACATTACCGCGATGTTGAATGGATTAAGACTGGAGAATGGAAACTTCCCTATCAAATCGCAATGAAAACACTCACTGATTTTACAAAGTATCCCGACACAGTAAAGCTGATCTTGGAAATGATTCAATCAGGTCAAACAGAACAAGACGTATTTCCTCTAAATAAAAAAGGTGAACAATTAGATGTGCTTAAGGCAAGGGAACAAATTATGGAACCGTATTCTATTGAAGAGGCAACAGCGGATCTATTTATGCAAGAGAGAGATTTTAAAGTATACTTAAGATTGCTAAAATCTAAAAAGAACATTGTGTTACAAGGTCCACCAGGTGCAGGAAAGACATTTGTTGCTAAACGTCTGGCCTATGCCCTAGTAGGTTTCAAAGATGACACAAAAGTAAAGATGATACAGTTTCATCAATCTTATGCTTATGAAGATTTCATCCAAGGCTATAGACCAAATCCTGATTTGGAAGGAGGCTTTACATTAACAACTGGAATTTTCTATGATATGTGCAAAAGAGCAAAAAGCAATCCGAAAATAAAATATGTTTTAGTTATTGATGAAATTAATAGAGGGAATCTCAGTAAGATTTTTGGTGAACTTTTAATGCTGATCGAGGCTGATAAGAGAGGCAACGAGTATGAACTATCTTTGACTTATTCACCAGGAGAGAAATTTTGGGTGCCTGATAATCTTTATTTAATTGGTACTATGAATACTGCAGATAGATCGATTGCTATGGTGGATTATGCTTTAAGAAGAAGGTTTTCATTCTTTTCATTAATGCCCCAATTCAATAGAAGATTTGACGATACTTTAAAATCAGCTGGTTTCACCAAAAAACTACGCAAAGTTATTATTGATCGTATTACTGCACTAAATGAAGAAATTAAATCTGACAAAAATAATCTGGGTGATGGTTACCAAATAGGGCACAGCTACTTTTGTCCAGACGGAGATAAACCATACGATTATGATTGGTATAATAGGAAAATAAAATATGAGATCGAACCTTTGTTAAAAGAATACTGGTTCGATGAGCAGGAACGTGTAGAGGGACTTGTAGAAAACCTATTAATTGATGGTAAAGACTAATCCTGTATAAATATCAATGAAAATTCCCATTCAAAATATCTATATCATGCTTATTTATGCTTGGCAGAAGCATAATGAAAAAGATATTGTTAAAGTTGATATGGAGGGACAAACATCTTTACAAAACTTATTTGCCAAAGTCTTAATAAATGGTGTTAATCATCTATTCAAAAGAGGTTTGAACAGAGATTATCGATTGGTAAACGAAGAAATTAAATCTGTTAAAGGAAAGATTGATTTTAATACATCAATTAAGAGGAATCTGTTCATAAATGGGAAGGTTCAATGTGAATACGATGAGTTTGATGTAGATAATATCCAAAATCAGATTATTAAGGCTACTATTAGCAAGCTTATAAGAACTGATGATATTGATAAAGATTATAAAACTAAGTTAGTACATCACAGCAAGAGACTCGCAAATGTTTCTAATATAGAACTGAATAAGTCTCATTTTTCTGGATTGAGATTTAATAGTAATAATCAATTTTATGAGTTCCTATTAAATGTTTGTGAAATGGTGTTTTCAAGCTTATTACCTAGTGAGGAAAAGGGTAAGTACAAGTTCCGCAAATTTTCGGAGGATGAACTTAATAATCTATTTGAGTCTTTTGTGAGGAATTTCTACAAAATAGAACAAGACAAAATGAAAGTTCAGAGTGAACGATTTAAATGGGCATTTGAAATGATTACTGAAGGTTCTGGACAGCTTCTACCTGAAATGAGGACTGATATCTCATTGTTTAATAATAATCGAAAAATAATCATTGATACAAAGTTTTATAAAGAAGCTTTGAAGACTAATCAGTGGGGTAAAAAAATCATCAACCAAAACCATTTATACCAGTTAATGGCTTATTTGAACAATACTCAACCTAAAGATGGTCAAGTACTTGAAGGTATTTTGCTTTACCCCACAGTTGAAGATGATTTTGATCATCAATTCAAGACAAAAAGGGGTTATAAGGTATCAGTGAAATCAATAGACCTTAACCAAGATTTTCAACAGATTAGCAGTGATTTGAAGGGGGTAATTGCTTAATTAGCACCACCCAAAGGGATAGGATAATGATAGGATATTGTCCTCATAATGAGTAACTTTATGTAGTTATTTGACAAAGCATTAGGAGTCCCTGCTAGAGCAGGGCGGCAACCGAGCCTTAAAAGGCCACGGTGCCTTCTCATAAAAGTGAGAGATGTGCGGCTGAAGACCGAAAATAAACAAAACAGACCGCCGTCTTTTGGCGGTTTTTTTGTTTCTACGTACAACCCCCCTCCTGATGTGTAACCCTGAAACAAGGAGAATAAAAAATGCCTAAACCAGATTATAAAAGAGCAGCAATAGAGCTATCGAAGATTCTGAAAGACGCCGAGAAACGAAAAGGACTTCCTTCAAAACCATCAGTGACTGAGCAGGCAATCGAGGATGTCACTGAAGAATCATCCGAAACCGCTTACCAGTTCACTGACCTGGATCTGACGGTTATTAAGAATACAACTGCAGAAGATGATGCTGATGAAAAGAACGAATAACAAAAGGAGTTAGAAATGGCATCGAAAAAAGATACATCGACCCTATCGTCCTTCTCACTGGAGGAGGCAAGAGAAAGATATCGAAAATTATCAAAGGAAAGGAAAGCATCAGGGAAGCCTTTCCCGAAAGCAAGAAGTATGACATTAAAAGAATTAGAACAGCTCGGAATCAATACAGGCGAGAGATTGGTAATCTCATTCGGGCGGAGAAAAATGAAAGGTAAATAGCAGTATAATTGACTACAAAAACGTTGTGCTGATTTGACAAGCATTAATTTGTATTGGTCAAAATATCCCTCCTCGGTAAATATAGATGTTGGGTAAGTTAATGCAACCCCTCATGGTCCACATAAAAGAATGAAAATATTAATATGAAACTCACTAAATCAGAATATAATAAAATAAGAAATGACCCCCACCCAAAGGATTTAAGAAATGATTATACACGCTGAAAAAACTCCATGATAAACGTAAAAAAATAAATTCTCGCCCCTAACATTATTTCTTATAAAAGCAGGAGGAGTATATGCAGCTTGGCAATTGATTTATGATCTGGTTGTATTGCCCTATGAGCGGAATGCAGTCCGACGGGGATACCGGAACGGGTATAAGCCCCGTCAGTTGAATACTCGGGTGGAGAAGTGGACCCCAAAAATTGGACAGGTGCTTAGTGTAAATTCTGAACCGGGACCTACCGATCGGCACGGGGTTC
>MAYW01000166.1 GCA_001723765.1 Candidatus Scalindua rubra | reverse complement strand
TAGAGTATCCTGAAATACCACTGCATAATAATACAAGTGAGCTGGATATAAGAGAGAAAGTTATTCAGAGAAAGATACGAAACTGTTTTAGAAGTATTCGAGGCGCTAAAGCTTCTGATACGTTTTTAAGCCTGATGGCTACCTGCAGGAAGCAAGGAATTACTTTTTGGGATTATGTTCGGGACCGTGTTTATAATCTGCAAAAAATACCACCCCTCGCTGAAATAATTGAAAATGGACAACCGGTGCTTGACCCTACTTAAACTCCCCTCTATAATAAAATGGAAATCCCACAAGATATTGGGTAATTACCTTGAATTGTTTACAGACAAAATGGCTTTTAATATATAACTTTGTACAAAAAGACATTGTGTCCATTTAAAGAATTTTTATCTATATATTTATATACAAGAATTATTTTTTTATTTCTCACAGCCTGTTGCAACTCTTCTTCTATAGCTTCATATTCGCTATGCGAGATGAATATATAATCTGCTTTATTTGCTCGTCCAAAGGCAAGTGCACCATTTATACTTTCCATCTGAACATGTTTTCCCCCAGCATAATAAGCATTTCTTGCAGAAGCACTCAAAATAGCAGGAAATGATTTATGAGAATTTTCCTTTATCCATTGACCTACAATCTTGATTCCTGATTTGTCAACACGCTGAGGCTTTAATGTCTTTGGCAGTATAACACTGACAACAACCATTAATACAATTAGCTGTATTGTCCACGCACTCCTCAAAAACTCCTTGAAAACAACTATCAAACTATTACTCTGAAACTTTTCATGCATCCATGTTCCAGTAGTATGCATTCCTATCCCTACACAAAAAATAGCAGGAATAACTAATGGCATCAAATGTCTTCTACTGGGATACTGATAGATATTATCACCATGGGTTAAATAGGTTAGGTTTAATCTGTATAGTATAATCAGGTAGAACAAAATAATTGAGGCTACATAAAATCCAAAAAACCTCTTTTTGCTTATTCCTGTCCAATTTATCACTCCAATTATAAAGAATATAAACAAAAAGGGATGAAATGTACTTATGTACTTTTTTATAACATGTAATATACCGTTTAGGTGAATTTTAAAATCTGATTTCCCGGCAGTTGTTTGTTTAACAATATCTCTATCTGATTTTTTTGTCTTATTACTGTATTCTTTAACCAATCTATCATTTTTTAGAGTATCTATCACTTTTCTGATCCCCGCCAAATCAGTTACTTCCTTTTTCTTTGTAAGGTCCCAATGGCCAGTATCTTTCTTAATGTATACAAGATACGGCATTGAAAAGACAAGAAATGAAACAATCAATATCAAGATTGAAACTAGCTTTTCTTTCCATATTAACTTAATTTTAACGATGTCCTTAAAGAGGTACCAACCGGCAACTATGAAAAGAATCCCTATTCCTTCAGGGCGGGTAAGATAAGCGAACGCCGTACATATCCCTGTAAGAGCAAATAAAAAAAGCTTCCTATTTATTATCGCGAAAAATCCTAAACCAAATGCAGATATGAAGAAAAAGAAATAAGTAGATTCTGAAATTATGTCTGCTGAAAATCTAACAGCATATGGATGGAAGGCTAAAATAATAGAAGAAACAAATGACACCTTCTGATCAAAAACATTTTTTCCAATCAGATAAAATACAATTACCGTTAACGTACCAAAGAAAACAGATACAATGGTACCAGACAATTCCATGTTTGGAATAACCTTGTACAGTACAGCCATAATAAAAGAGTATAGGGGATGATAGTCGTGTCTTAGTCCACTCAAGAAATCACCGCTGGCAAAATACCTCGCATTTTGCATAAAAGCGATACTATCATTCTTGATTACATATGTAAAAAAGCTCAAGTATATCCTTACTGAAAGAGAAATTATCAGAAGTATCCAAATATACCTATCATTGAGAAAGTCTGTTTTCTTATCACTCTCTAAAGCTATAGTTTTCATATCTAACTATTAAATATACTTTTCCCCGTATTTATCACTATAGACTATTTTATCCAAGCTTAACCTCGGCCTTGGCCCAGGATCTTCATCAGGAATCCCAACTGGCAAAAGTGCTATTACTTCAACATGGTCTGGAATACCAAGAATTTCTTTTATTTTATTATCTTCGTACCATCTTACCCAACAGGTACCAAGACCAATTTCAACTGCCTGCAAAACAATATGTTCTACAGCTATAGACACATTTGCCGCTGCAGCAATAATGAGACCTTCTTTTGTAACAGAATTCATACCTTTCTTAAGGTATGGAATAAATACTTCCCTTGTCCTTTCAGGAAGTGCGCCTGATTCTATAAGCTCATCCACTCTTTCTGGAAATCCCTTAAATGCCCTTAAATCTGCACAGCAAACAATTATTACGGGAGCTCGTCTTATATGTTTTTGATTGTGCGCCGCTTCCTGTAATTTTTTTTTAGTTACATCATCTCCGACCACAATAAATCTCCAAGGCTGTGTGTTTGTCCCTGACGGCGCTAATCTGGCACTTTCAAGTAAAAGCCTGATCTTTTCTTCTGGAATAGGATCCGACTTAAATTTCCTTATACTCCTGCGCTTTCTTATTGCTTCACTTACATCCATTATAACTCTCCATTCCTTAAATTAATAGGACACGCCCGCCTGCCATTTGAGGTTGTGTCACAATGTCATTCTGAGGAGGAACGACGAAGAATCTCTATTTTGTAACCTATTGTAACCATTAGATTCTTCGCTCCACTCAGAATGACAAGAGTGCGTTATTCTGGATTGTGACACAGTCTGTTTGTCGGGCAGGGATTTTAACTGACAGTTAAACATTACGACTAACGAAGGAAGATAGACGAGAGACGAAAAAATCTTCCATCGTCCCAGCCACGAAGAGGCGGTCGTCATTCATCCTTCGTTTACCTCAACCCGCAGCTCGTAACACGAAACTCGAAAATGAAGTCTGTTGATTAGTAGATCTCATCTGCGTTTATCGTTCGACTGAGCGTTCGACCGAGCCCTTCGATAAGCTCAGGGCGGTGAGTTTGCCGAATCCGCTCATGCCGAGGGCTCACGTCGAAGTCTGCGTCCAAAATAAAAATACATAAGATTGACTATTTTAAAGCATACAATATAATAATCAATAAATTAGTTTACTTCCTGCCTGACGGCAGGAAGTAAACTAATTTATTTTTTAGAATTTTCTACACAAACATGATTTGCATTCCAATTACGGCCAGAAGCGCTGAAGACACTATTTCGGAAATGTCATTGGCCTCCAGATATGCTGACATAATCGAACTTCGTATTGATTACATTCCAGAAATGCAAGATGCAGAAACATGCATTGAAAAATCGTTAAAAAGTAAAACTAAACCAGTAATAGTTACAAATAGACCCGAAAGAGAAGGGGGCAAATTTAATGGTAGTGAACAGAATAGATTACGTCTGTTGCAAAAGGCCATCGATCTAAGAGCAGATTATGTTGATGTTGAATTTGATTCGGTTAGGCAAATCACAAGGCAAAACACTAGTAAAGTAATTATTTCTTATCATAATTTTAAAGAAACACCTCCCAACTTAAACAAAATATATAATGATATTTGCCAATGGAAACCTGACATAGTAAAGATTGTAACATACGCAAATGATATTACTGATAATATCAGAATATTTGAGCTTTTAAAAACAGCGAATGTGCCCACCATATCTTTCTGCATGGGAGAATTGGGGCATATAAGCAGGATACTTACGAGAAAGTTTGGAGGGTTACTGACATTTGCTTCCCTGGAAGGGGATAAAGAATCAGCGCCCGGGCAATTAACTGCCAGTGAACTTTCCAAAATATATCACTTTAAAAACATAAACAAAGAAACAAAGCTCTATGGTATTATTGGAAATCCAATTTCTCATAGCATAAGTCCCATTATCCATAATTCCTCTTTCATAGAAAAAGGGCTTAATAGTGTTTACGTCCCCATGAAGGTCCTAAACATCGGCGCCTTTATTAAAAAAATCAGAAAAATAGATATCCAAGGTCTTAGCGTTACAATTCCACACAAAGAAAGTATTTTACCGTATCTGGACGATATTGATCATACAGCTAAAAAAATTGGTGCAGTCAATACTATTGTAAAACAAAACGGGAGATTTATAGGCTACAACACCGACTGCATGGCGGCCGTAATGGGTCTAGAACACGGCCTAAAAAAAACTAAGGATACACTAAATAATAAAAAAGTATCCATTATAGGAGCAGGTGGCGCAGCACGAGCAATTGCCTTTGGATTAAAAGAAAAAGGTTGTGATATAACCATTTATAATCGCACCCTTGAGCGTGCAAAAAAACTGTCTAACGACGTTAAGTGTAAATTTGAAAGATTTGAAGAAATTTGCGAACTAAATTCCGATATCCTGATAAATAGTACGTCTATCGGTATGTTTCCAGAGGTCGACCGGGCACCCGTCCCAAAAAACGTACTAAGGGAAGGTATGATAGTTTTTGACGTTGTTTACAATCCAATTGAAACAAGGCTTCTCCAGGATGCAAAGGAAAGGGGATGTCATACGGTTAACGGACTCACCATGTTCATTAATCAAGCAGCAGAACAGTTCAGGCTCTGGACAAATATCGATCCTCCTGTAGAATTAATGAAAAACGTTGCAATGGATATGTTATTAAATTAATAGGACACGCCCGCCTGCCATTTGAGGTTGTGTCACAATGTCATTCTGAGGAGGAACGACGAAGAATCTCTATTTTGTAATCTATTGTAACCATTAGATTCTCCGCTCCGCTCAGAATGACAAGAGTGCGTTATTCTGGATTGTGACACAGTCTGTTTGTCGGGCAGGAATTTTAACTGACAGTTAAACATTACGAGTAACGAAGGAAGATAGACGAGAGACGAAAAAATCTTCCATCGTCCCAGCCACGAAGAGGCGGTCGTCTTTCATCCTTCGTTTACCTCAACCCGTTGCTCGTAACACGAAACTCTAAATGAAGTCTGTTTTTTTATCTGCGTTCATCTGTGTCCAAAATGAAAATTATTATACTATGAATATAATTCTAATCGGTTTCAGAGGTACCGGAAAAAGTACAGTTGGCAAACTTTTAGCGAATCGCTTGAAAAGGGTTTTTATTGATTCGGACGAATATATCGAAAGCTCTACAGAAAAAACAATTAAGCATATTTTCGAAGAAGGGGGAGAAGAAGGTTTTCGTAAGATTGAGGCAAATGCTATTGCAAAATTAAGCAAGATGGACAACAAGATAATAGCAGCAGGAGGAGGAGTTATACTTAAGAATGATAATGTAGAAAATTTAAAGAGTAACGGATTCCTTATCCTCTTAGAAGCTACTCCCGAAATCATTCATAATCGCATAACACAAGATGAAAAGACAACACAACAAAGACCTTCTTTGACAAATAGAAAACCCTTTGAAGAAATCAAACATCTAATAGTAAAACGTCAAAAACTTTACGAAAATGCAGCCGACTACACAATAAACACATCTTATGTTTCCTGTGAAGACATAGTTAATGAGATAATTACAATAATAGACAAACAGTGAAATTACACACTAACACTGTAGCGGAAAGCTTCAGGTTTCCACGTCCATGGTTAGCTGGTAAAAATGCCTACATGAACATTGGCATTCACCCCATGGTGAGTGGAGGTCTAAAGACCTCCGCTACATTTTATGCAACATAAAATGGGAGTTATACTATTAAATTAATTAAACTACACGTAAATTTTTAAAGGAGGTTTTGATATGAAAACAATCAGATTACTGATTTTTGGTCTTTTGATATTCTACTGTTCAACAACCTTTGCTCAAAAAGGAGATGTTTTTGTCAGATTAAAACACGGTCTTCCAAATGTTTTAAAAGTAACAAATGTAAGAGTATATTCAGACAGTTCAACATCAGCAAAAATAAGTGTTTGGATAGATGTTAAGAAAGGAAAAGTAGTAAGTGTAAGCCGTGGAAAAGGAGATTGGATAATTACAATCCGATCACGTGGTAAAGTATCAACCTATGTCGTGTCCGAAAAGTCTTTCAAGATCGTAGGTGAAGAATCTAAGAGCGTAAAAATAAGAGCTCTGCATTTTTCAGAAGGCAGTTAAGACCTTTCGAATTGCTTCACATAAAATATATACTTTTAACAATATAATGTTATTAACAATTTTATGAAATTGTATAACATTCAAGTAAGTGCATACGCAGGATACAAAGCAAATGAAAGACCACTTGATTTTACATTTAAAAAGAAAAAGCACTTAATTAAGAATATAATCCAGCAAACCTATGAAAAAAATGTTTCTGGCGGATTAATAAGAAGGTTTACTGTAAAAACAGATGAAGGAATTATATTCAAGCTTTGTTACAACGAAAAACAAGATCAATGGTTTATAGAGGATTAATCCCGCTAAATTGATTGTTACGGGGTTGGTTCAGCCTTTTTTCTATCCCTTAATGACTCAATAACTTCGTCAATAAGTCCGTATTCTTTAGCCTCATGTGAAGACATATAGAAATCTCTATCAAAGTCTTTTTCTACTTTATCCATTGGTTGGCCGCTGTGTTTTACTAAGATCTCATTAAGACACTTCTTCATGTACATTATCTCTTCTGCCTGAATACTTATGTCGGTTGCCGTCCCTCTAGTACCCCCCCATGGCTGATGCAACATAATTCTTGTGTGAGGCAAGCTATATCTTTTGCCCTTTGTTCCAGCAGATATAAGTACTGCGCCCATACTAAATGCCTGACCAATACAAAAGGTAGCAACATCACATTGAACAAATTGCATCGTGTCATAAATCGCAAGACCTGCGGTGATTGAACCACCAGGAGAATTTATATAAACATTTATATCTTGACTCTTATTTTCATTTTGCAAAAACAACATCTGTGCAATTACAAGGTTTGAAATACTATCATCTATCGGACTACCAATAAATATTATTCGATCTTTAAGCAACCTTGAAAAAATATCATAATGTCTTTCTCCATATCCAGTTTTCTCTATTACAGATGGTACAATAATATTTACATAACTCCTATTCGGCTTGTCATAAGACTCCTCATATGAGTAACCATTTATATTAACATCCTTAGTCACCTAATCTCCTCCCTACTAAATAACGTTTCGGAAATTCTACAAAGCTGAGCGTACTGAGTTCTATTTATCTCCCTCCTGCTTAACTTCTTCCATAGTTGCTTCCTTCATCAAAAAACCAAGTGTTTTCCTTTCTCTCATCTGATATCGCAAATTTGAAATACTATCCAACTTTTCAAGTTGTTTTCTCATATTGGAAGGCTCAGTACCGTACATGTTAGCTAATTCATTAATCCTTTGATTAACTTCACTCTCTGTTACATATATCTTTTCTTTTTCCGCTATATGTTCAAAAACTAAAGACAACTTAAAATCTCTAATAACAGACTCCTCTGACGCATTCCTTAAATCCTCCAAATTCTTTTGTATCTTTTCCAAAGGAGTACCTTTGTTTAAAAGGTCAATCTGGTATTTTTGCAGCCTCTTACTTGCCTGACTTTCAATCACATCTTTAGGTAGATCAAAATTAGCCATTTCCAAGAGTTTATTATAAACTTGTTCATGCATTTCACTTTCTACCAGTTTTTTCTTTTCCACTTTTAGCCTATCCGACAAAAATCCCTTCAATTCATCAAGTGAATCATAACCAACCTTCTTTGCCATCTCATCATTTATTTCAGGACTAACAGGCCTTTTAATTTCTTTTACACATATCCCTAACTTAGCAGGTTTATTTCTATGTTGTTCTACAGGGAATTTATCTCCTAATTCTACCTTTAAAATACGTTTTTCTCCAGCTTTTGCTCCTAAAAGATTTGTTTTCAAATCAGGCACATTTATATTAGCCACATTTGAACCCGAAACCATAACTTCTAAATCTTCATCTTTCCAAACTACTTCACCATTAACACCAACTTCACAATCACATATAATAAAGTCTTCATCTTCCACTTTACCATCGTCCACAATCATTAATTGAGTTCTTTGTCTGCTTATGGTCTTCAATGCATTATCTATATCTTCACTAGTTATTGATACAGGTTTCTTTTTTAGATGTATCCCTTTGTATTCTCCCAACTCAAATGTTGGTAAAACTTCCATTGCAATCTCAAAGTTTAACGGTTTACCTAATTCGAGCTTAATGTCACCAAACTCTGGCTCACCTACGGGTGATAGTTTATTTTCTTCAACTGCTTTCTGGTAATTATCGCTAACAACTGTTCGCTTTACCTCTTCCATAATTCTATCATTAAACCTTTTTTCAATAAGCTTCTTGGGCGCTTTACCTTTTCTAAAACCTGGCAAATTTGCCATTTTACATACTTCGTTTAATTGCTTTTGCCACTCATTTTCTATTTTTTCCTTTGGCACCTCAATCTTGAGCAATTTTTTGCATGGCCCTATTTCTTCAATTTTTATATTCATAATTTCTATCTTACACCAAAATTCTAGATTCCCTGCCCGTCCGACCGGAGGATCATCCGGGCGGGTCTGCTTGCCATGAGGTTTGAGACCACGGGAATGACAGAGGGTATAACACACTGTCATTCCCGATTTATTCGGGAATCTATTTTCGTAATAAACTGAACAATTTAGTCAACAAGTGGAGCGGGTGATGGGATTCGAACCCACGACATTCACGTTGGCAACGTGACGCTCTACCACTGAGCTACACCCGCTTAATTTGTAATATATCGTAAATTCCACAAAGCTGAGCTTAGCTCTGCAATATATTGAAATATTTCATCTTAAGAGACTTATTCAATATTTTACGAGACTCAACACGCAAATAAAACGGGAATCTCATTTTGCGAAGCAAAATGCCATAAACCTGTCCTGACGACAGGTCAGGATTAGCGACCAACGGAAACTAATTTATTATAATTAACCATTAAAGATTTACAATACTTTTTACTGGTGCGAGGGAGGAGAGTCGAACTCCTACGGTATATACCACTAGATCCTAAGTCTAGCGCGTCTGCCAGTTCCGCCACCCTCGCTCATAATATTATAAAGAATACTTTCCTCTTTTTGTAAAAGGCAAATTCTTAAACTTCTATCATAAATACATTTAGTTAGCTTTTACCAATTTTTTTAGTTTAGTTTCAAGTACTATATTTTGTAATTATTTATTATAATTTACAAATCTCGATTATCTTAGCATATTTCGGAATACATCTTTACCAGGCAAAGTATTGACAAATGTTCTAAACATTAATTTTAAACTTAAAAAACAAAATTAAAAATTGAACCAATACTAAATTATTGACAATCTTAAATCCCTTGCGCTGTAAGAGCCTATATGATAAGATCTTCCATTAATAAGAGCTATTATGAAAATCTTGCTGAAGGTTTTGGTGTCCCCAGAACTGGATAGAAATAAAGTAATTAGCATTGAAGAACAACTTAAAATATCACACTATTCTAATTTTATGCAGCATTGTCCGGTTAGGTTTTTGCATGTTTAATTTATTGCTCCCAAAGCTGTCATTCCCGCATGTTTTTAGCGGGAATCTAGGATGAATGAACCTCTAGATACCCGACAAA
>MAYW01000165.1 GCA_001723765.1 Candidatus Scalindua rubra | reverse complement strand
CTCCAGAGGAACCAGAAACAACCGAGGAAGAAACTCCAGAGAAGCCAGAAACAACCGAGGAAAAGACTCCAGAGGAACCAGAAACAACTGAGGAAAAGACTCCAGAGGAGCCAGAGACAACCGAGGAAAAGACTCCAGAGGAGCCAGAAACAACCAAGGAAGAGACTCCAGATGAACCATCAGACGAAGATAAACCATCGCCTGATAAATAAGAATAAAAGCAAATCTATTGGATTTATCATAATAATGCCTAAACCCTAACCCGAACAAGTCGGAACTAAAAAGATAGAGAAGTAGAAAGTAGAGAGAAATAAAAGTTTTTTCTTAATTGTTCTTCTTTCTACTCTCTACCCTCTACTTTCTACTATTGACAATGAAAGATTTTATGGATATCTCAAAATATTTTGCCTAAAAATGTTAAAAAAATAATACTAAGGAACTAATATGTTCCTTCCCATCGTAACCATTGTAGGGAGGCCTAATGTTGGTAAGTCTTCTCTCCTAAACTGCTTAGCCAAAAAACGTATTTCAATTGTTGATTCAACAAGTGGCGTTACCAGGGACAGAGTATCCATTGAGATTGAACACGAAGGAAATCTATTTGAGCTAATTGATACGGGTGGCATAGGGATAACTGATATTGAAGACATTACTCATGAGATTGAGGTTCAAATAGAAATAGCACTCCAAAAGGCAAACCTGATTCTCTTCGTTGTTGATGTCCGTGAAGGAATTACACCATTAGATGTTAATGTTGCAGAAAGGCTTCGTAAAATCAAGAAACCACTCCTTCTCGTTGTTAATAAGTGTGATGCGCCAAAATATGATCTTCAGACAGGAGAATTCTACAAATTAGGGTTGGGAGAACCTTTTCCGATTTCTGCATTGCAAGGATATGGTAGGGTAGATCTTTTAGATAAGATTGTTTCTACTTTTCCTGAAATAGACACAAAGCCCAAAAAAACAAAATCGTTAATGAAGATTGCAATTGTTGGAAAAAGGAATGCCGGCAAATCTACATTGATAAATACACTTGCTCATGAAGAAAGAGTTATCGTTAGTGAAATACCAGGTACTACCAGAGATTCTATTGACGTAAAATTTGAAATAGATGGAAAGAAATTTATTGCCATTGATACAGCAGGGATAAGGAAGAAGAAACAAATTCAAGATTCTATAGAATTTTATGGTATGGCAAGGGTGGAGAGATCTATCCGTCGTGCCGATGTTGTAATATTGTTGATTGATGCGCCAAGGAAGATTTCACAGGTAGATAAGAAAATCGGTGATTACATTAAGGCCCAATTTAAACCTTGTATATTGGTTATCAGTAAATGGGACCTTGCAAAGGGTGTTGAATTCAGTCGGTTTACAGAATATGTTCAGTCCCGGTTGCCCGGGCTGAGCTTTGCTCCTTTGTCATTTCTGAGTGCATTAGAAGGAGAAAACGTAATTGAAACTATTGAATTGGCAGGAGAAATTTATAAACAGGCAAATACACGCGTATCAACGTCTGAACTTAATCAAGCCCTTGAAAAGGCTTTTACGCTACATCACCCAACGCGAAGAAAGAGTAAAATTTCAAAGATTTATTATGGTACACAGGTATCCGTCTGTCCACCAACATTTGTATTGTTCGTCAACGATAAATCCCTTTTCAATTCTGATTATGAAAGGTACTTATCAAATCAATTACGAAAATATCTGCCTTTAAGTGAAATACCATTAAAGTTTTATTTCAGACCTAAAAGCAGAGGATCAAACTTGAATGCAGAAGAACAAAAATATTTGGGCGGTAGAAAGAGACAATGATTGTTGTCGTTATTCAGTTGCGTAGGTAGAATCGTTATACGTCTAAGGGTTGTGTAACCCGCAATCCGTTATCTTTTACGAGTGACGAAGGAAAAGAGACGAAAGACGAGAAAATCGTCTGTCGTCCTGGCCACGAAGTGGCGGTCGTCCTTCATCATTCGTTTGCCGCAACCCGTAACTCTAACCATGAATCCTGATATATTAAAAAACAAGTTCATCGGTTGCATGTTGGGTACCCACGTCGGTGATGCGCTGGGAATGCCTGTAGAAGGATATGACTATAAGACCATAGAGGCCAATTACGGTGAATTAAGGCAAATGCTTGATGCAAGGATGGGAGCAGGAACGTACACTGATGATACGGAGATGATGATTGGTATTGCAGAGTCGATAGTAGAATACAAGGGCTTCAACGGTAAAGACATGGCAGATAGATTTGTTAATTTGTATAACCCTGAGAGAGGGTATGGCAGAGGTACTGTAAGTGCTCTTTCTCTGATAAAAAATGGTATCGGTTGGAATTTTGCCGGTGAGAGGGTATTTGGAGGAGGTTCCTTTGGTAATGGATCTTCTATGCGAATTGCCCCGATCGGGGCATTTTATTATGATGACCCTAATAAACTACGAGAGGTAGCTTATGATTCAAGTCGTATAACACATGCTCATCCACTTGGCAAAGAAGGTGCGGCACTGCAGGCATTTGCTGTTGCAAATGCCATAAACTTAGATCCATCGGAAGAACTGGATAAACAATCATTTGTCTCGGATTTGATTCGATTTGTTGCAGACGAAGGAGAAATATATAGAACTAAGTTGCAATACATAAAAGAATTATTAGAAGGTGTACCGCATAAGGCAGAAGTAATAAACAAATTAGGACATGATAGCAGTGCGCCTAATTCTGTCCCAACGGCTATATATGCTTTCATTTCTCACAGCCACGATTTTGAGGATTCTGTTGCTTATGCAGTTTCACTCGGGGGTGATACCGATACTATTGGTGCAATGACGGGTGCAACAAGTGGCGCCTATCATGGGAAAAGAGGTATCCCAAAGAGATGGCTTGATGTGTTGGAAAATGGTGAAAGAGGTAGAAATTATATTGAAACCCTGGCTGAAAAATTATGGGAGTTAAAGGCCCTTTAGACAGGATTGTCTGGGTAAAAAACAAGATATTCTCAAAAATTGTCATTCCCAACTACTCCCTGCTTAATGCATGAAAGGAAAGACTTAAGCGAACATCCATAACTTACCTGGATTCCCGATTAAAGATTTCGGGAATGACAGGCGTTGAGGCCATTTGTCATTCCCGCATGCTACCTGTATAAAGCATGTAGAGACAAGCATGAAGGCTAATTGTCATTCCCGCATGTTTTTAGCGGGAATCTACTTGTTCACTTTTTTACAAGGGTTCGAATACTGGAATTTGTCATCCTGAGGAAGCTTGCGACCGAAGGATCTTAAACATCAACGTCTGTATTCCTCCTTAGACAGATTTTTCTATCCAGAAAATCTTGTCAATTCCATCAGTTTGGATTAAGCGCCTGCCCGACTTGTCATTCAGTCGGGGAGCGAATCCACCAATTACCCCAGAAAGGTGGATTCGTCGCTTCACTCCTTAATCCACCCATGCCTGTGTCCTATTTAATCTAATAAACATTATTCAGGTTTATGAAAATCATAAATCGTCAATCATCAATCGTAAATCCCTTATCTCCTCATCCCTCAGATGATATCCGGTCTCCTCAACAGCTTCTACGCTAATTTGTAATCTCCTCCTCTCCTTCCTCTTAACCTTGACAGGAGTTCTCTTCTCAAACCCCAGGCAGTTACATCGAGACCTGCCCCTGGAGATTCGATAATGTTTTTTTTATCACCCTTAAAAATATCAGTTTCAATAATGACCTTATTGGAAGACCCTCTTAAGGTGCCTAAGGGAGAATCGGTACCAACTTCCATCAGACCAGCATTAAGAATCGGTTTGCCATTTTCAGGCAGGTAGAAGCCGGCTAAATATTTTATTGTCTTTCCTCTACTTTTGGCGGAAGCAAATTTTTCTTTTAATTCCTGATCAGCGCCTTTTACGGTTTCCATAAACTCGTCTTTGTCTTCTATCTGTAGAAAAGCATCATCAATAAATCCTTCCAAATTTATATCTGACATATTAATGTCGTATCCAAATGTTCTCGCACAAATTATTAGCTTCCTGGCAACGTCCAGGCCATTTAAATCATCCTTTGGATGAGGCTCTGTGTAACCCAGTTCCCTGGCATCTTTTAAAATTTGAGAAAAAACTTTTTCTTCCTTTTCCAATTCTGTGCATATATATCCCAGCGTCCCGGAAAAACACGCTTCTATTTTACATACTTTCTCTGAAGTATCATAATAATCCAGGAAATTTGTAACAGTATTTGCTCCTGCCATTACAGTACATCTAAAACCATAGCGTTCTCTGAATTTAGTAAGTGTTCTGAATATGTCAGTTTCATAAAGAGAAAGAGGATTCTTGTTCGCAGTTATTATGATTCCCTCTGTTTCCGTAATAACTTTAAGATGAAAATCTCTTAAATCATCTTTTCCTGAAGTTGCATCGACAAAAACAACTTCGCCGGATAAATCTTCATCTTCAGTCAAGTCTAATAATCCTTCCAAATTATTGTTTGATTTATAAACGTCTAAATCGTTCATAAATTTAATGAATGCCTCCTTGTTGTGTTTCCATTTATCAATTTCCCCGGAGTTTTTCTGAATTTCTAACCCGTGACGGTTAAACCAAAAACCTTTACTGTTGGCTAAAGCTATTATGTTAGTAGGGTTCCGATGTTTATTCGAGAATTCTGTATCATTGCGAACCACCTGGGACAAAAACTCCCTGCCAACATTGCCGGTTCCACCTAAAAGAATAACATTTTGATAAGCCATTATTTATATACTTAAAAGCATTTTATAAGGTTAATTACATATAATCCCATTACTTTATTGTTTTGTCAAGTGGCTATGTGTGACCCGAACCCCAAAACACTGTTGCTCATGCGTACAACAAAGATGCGGTGACAAACCCAGCGCGCTGAACCGTTGGTTTCGTTTGGTCTTACAGAATGGTGCATGCGATGGAAACGCCATAAAAACGGAACGGTATGGAACATGACATGCTGCAAATATATGGCGAAATCTAAAAATAAGACTGCGAGAAACAATTTAACGTGGCTGTCTATGGCTACATTATTCAGCAATCCCCAATTTTTTTCCTCTGCCATAATAGCGATACCCACGGCCATTATTGGAAACAGGAAGCGCAGTAGAAATGTGTTAAAAAAAAACAATTCCCAGATTGCTGGCCCACCTTAAGCCTTTCGATACAGACAGTATCCGTCTGGGACTCACCAGCTCCCATAAAGCAACAGCCATGAATATCCCGAAGAAAAATCCTGCTCTTATTATGGCTTCATTATTTAAAACATATTCTTTCACAAATCCATTTTAGCAAAAATCACAGGTTATTCAAAAAACATATATCTGCCGAAATTATAATTGTCAACAGGTAAGGTATTTCCCAATCCATTATATCTTTTTCACCCACGTACCTTAATCCGCATCATTATTGACTCAACAATTTCGTCCATTAAATCTAAAATATTATTATATTGTTTCTGTATATTATCAAGTTTATATTAAAGTTTTGCTTTTATGTTATGAGGTTTGTTAAAATGATATGCCATGAATAATTCAAAGATACTTAATGAAATTTATGACCGTTTATTTAAATCATTTGGTAAACAGCACTGGTGGCCAGGGGAAACTGATTTTGAAGTAGTGATTGGCGCTATCATTACTCAAAACACGAATTGGACCAATGTTGAAAAGGCTATTAAGAACTTAAAAAACGCAAAGGTATTTACACCCAGAAAATTACATGAAATTGACATAAAAAGGCTTGCAAACCTTATCAAACCTTCAGGATATTTTAATGTCAAAGCTAAAAGGCTTAAACACTTTATAGAGTGGCTTTTCCTGAAATATAATGGTAGTTTATCAAAGATGTTCAAGCAGGATTACGTTAAATTACGTAATGAATTACTTTCAGTAAACGGTATCGGGAGAGAAACTGCAGATTCCATAATCTTATATGCCGCTGAAAAACCTACGTTTGTTGTTGATGCATATACAAAGAGAGTTCTTGTAAGACATGGATTAATAACCGAAGATTACGACTATGAGGAAATAAAAGCATTTTTTGAAAACAATCTTTCAAAAAAATGTATCTCTTTACAATGAATATCATGCCCTCATAGTAAGGGTAGGAAAATATTATTGTAAACCCAAAATGCAATGTGAAGAATGTCCATTGGAAAGTGTTCCCCGCAAAGGCGCAAAGAGCGCAAAGGAAAACAAAAGTGGTGAGATAGATTTTAAATAAACAATGCTAAAAAAGAAAAACATTCTGTTAAAAAATGGCCGTGTTATAGACCCAATAAATGGTATAGATTCAATATCTGATGTATTAATAATTGATGGAATGATCTCGATGTTATCACAAAGTATAAAACCAGAGTATGAAGATATTGAGGTTGTTGATGTATCAAGAAAAATTGTTGTACCGGGGTTGATTGAATGTCATGTACATTTGAGAGAACCGGGATACGAAGATAAGGAGACAATTGAGACAGGTTCGAGGTCAGCGGCAAAAGGTGGTTTTACCACCATTATCTGCGAACCAAATACAAATCCACCAATAGACGAAATTGAAGCAGTTGAAAACCTTATGGGAAGAATAAAGGATAAGGCATTAGTAAACATTTATACAAAGGCATGTATTACTAAAAGTTCAAAGGGGGAAGCCCTCACTGATATAGAGAAGCTTGGTGGTCATAGTGGCGTTGTGGCATTTTCGGATGATGGGAATCCTGTTCTAAAAAAAGGTTTGATGGAAAAGGGCTTAAGCCTCGCCGAATTGAATAAGAAACCACTGAGTCCTCATTGTGAGGATTCAGCCTCTTTGTCTGTAAAAGATTTTTCAGAAGCGGAGTTGGGATTTTCTCCAGGAAAGATTTTTGAAAATGAGGCAAATTTTATATCGCGTGATATCGGTTATGCCAGGTCAACAGGGTGCCATGTACATTTTTCTCATGTTAGTCTTAGGGAGTCGATTGATCATATTCGTAAATGGAAAGGAGTGGTTAATATCACATGTGAAACAACTCCCCATCATTTATTGCTTGATAGGAGTTATAGAGACATTAGTGGTGAAGTGCCAAACGTAAATCCTCCTCTTCGTTCTCAAGATGATGTAGAATCTATCAAAAAAGGATTGTGTGAAGGCGTCATCGATGTTATAGCCTCAGACCATGCACCACATACAGTAGATGATAAGAAAGCAGGCGCCCCGGGTGTAATAGGTATGGAAACGACATTAGGACTAATATTTAATGAGCTTGTGAGACCAGGGATAATTTCACTAAAAGATGCGATAATAAAAATGTCAACTAATCCTGCAAAAATATTTAAAATACCAGGAGGAAGTTTATTGCCAGGAACGTCTGCAGATGTTACTATTATTGACATGGACAAAGAATGGGAAGTGGATGTTAATAATTTTGAATCAAAATCCAGAAATAGCCCTTTTCAAGGGTGGAAGTTGAAAGGTCAAGCTGTTATGACTATAGTAGCTGGCAAAATCGTTATGAAGGATGGTGTTGTTATTAGACACAGATAGACATAGATTGTCAGGATATTAAATGTAAGGTGTTTGATAGTTTTACAAAACTGAGCTTAGCTCTGAAAAATTATTATAGTACTACAAATGTGTAAAACATTGTTTTCCTCATCCCCATTTACATGAGGACATGTTTTCATGAGGATAAGTTTTAGCAAAGTTTTCATGCGACTTATTGAAATATTTTAAATCACAAATCTCAAATACCAAATTACAAACAAATTCCAATGACTGAAACAAATAGGGAATAAAATTGTTTTGGTCATTTGGTCATTGTAATTTGGAATTTATTTGGAATTTGTCACTTGTTATTTGGAAATTTATTTTGCGGAGCAAAACCAAGAAATTAGCGACATGAGCTAAGCTCAGCTTTGCTGACAGGAGCTAAATTCTATGGACGTAATAGTAGATGGTTACAATTTAATTTTTAGTATCAAAGAACTGGGATCTAGTACTGAAAAAAGTGATATAGAGTTTATGCGTAATAGATTTCTTTCAATACTGGAGCAGTATAAAGAAGAAAGAAAGCATAAATTAATTGTGGTGTTTGATGGTAAAGGTTCCGTTGTTTCAAGCGAAACAAGAGTAGCCGGAATAGAAGTAGTTTTTTCCCGTCCAGACCTTGATGCTGATGAGGAAATCAAAAGAATGGTGAGTAATAGTAAACGTCCCAGGCAAATTATTGTAGTTACATCTGACAGAAATATTATACAATTTGTAAGAAAGTATGGTAGTAAGGTTGTGGAACCGTTAAAGTTTTATAAAGATGTAAAAAAGAAAATTACTCGCTTATCAACATCCAAACAGGAAGGCAGGAAGATAGCAAAAGAGGAAGAGAAAGAACCCATAAGCAAATACATAGGCCCAACTAAGGCTGAAGCACAATATTGGTTAAAGGTGTTTTCGAACAAACAGGAAAATGGTTAAAGCTGATGATTGATAAACTAACTAAAGAATTTATAGCAAGGCTGAAACATGAAAGGGGTTTTTCTGAACATACTGTGAGAGCGTATCAGAAAGATCTAGCCCAATTTGATTCCTTTTTAAAAGTGGAGAAATGCAAGAGCTTGAAACATATTAGTCATCTTCTGTTGAGAAAATATCTTGCTATTTTAAGGTCTAGGAATTATTCAAAAACTACAATAGCCAGAAAATTGGCTTCATTGCGCTCGTTTTTCAAATTTCTGAATCGGGAAGGTGAGCTTGTGTCAAATCCTTTTGAGGTATTACGAACGCCAAAGCAAACGAAAAAACTTCCGCACTTTTTAAGTATAAAGGATGCGGAAGATTTACTGAAAACACCTGCCAAACCATCTCCAACGCCTGGCATGACACCTAATGATATAAAATCGATGGGTTTAAGGGATAAGGCTATCCTGGAGACGCTTTATAGTGCAGGAATAAGGGTGGGTGAGTTGGTAAATTTAGATGAAAGTGATGTTGATTTCTTTGGTGGGATGATAAAGGTTCGAGGAAAAGGTAAGAAAGAGAGATTAGCTCCAATTGGCAGCTATGCAATTAAGGCTGTAAAGGAATATATTGATTCCCGATCAAAACATAAACGAACCGGCAAGCGGGAGGAAAGTTTGCAAAAATCTCAGCCGTTGTTTATAAATAAATTTGGTGGTCGTCTTACGGCAAGAAGTGTTGCACGATCTCTTGATAAGTATTTAAAGATGACGGGCGTAAACCCGATTACGTCTCCACACACATTCAGACATAGTTTTGCGACCCATTTGTTAGATAGGGGAGCTGACCTACGATCAGTCCAGGAGTTGCTTGGTCATTCCAATCTTTCTACCACACAGATTTATACACATGTAACTACAGAACGTTTAAAACAGGTATACGAAAAATCCCATCCGCGATCATAAGTAATTTCATTCCGGCCCTTTACTTGACAGGATTGATGCCCAGGTCGAGGTGCCAAATGTACAATACAAAGACCCAACCTGGCCGAGCCAGAACCAAAAAAGGATGAATGTCTTACAAAGCTGACTAAGCCAAGCTCCGCTTTGGCTTAGCTCACGTAGGTTCTGGCTCAGCCAGGTTGTTAAATGAAAACCTATCTACCTGTGTCGAACACGGCAGACAGGCCTGCCTGTGCGTGTTGC
>MAYW01000164.1 GCA_001723765.1 Candidatus Scalindua rubra | reverse complement strand
ACATCAGGATTACCTTTATATCCCCAGATTATCATTTCTTCGGCAACAATCTGATTGGTACCATTTTTCTCTTCAATGACATTTCGCACCCTAAATAGCAAAATGGTTGTTTTGATATCCACAACATCCGTTTTAATAATCGACGCCCTGGCAGCTCCATGGCGTATATCATGAGCTAATGAGTTTGCCATAATGAACTGGCATAATTGTTCTACAAAGATATGATTCCTACCTATATATTGATATCCTTCTGGAGTGGGTGAGAAGAAACTGACAGCGATTTGCTCTTCTTCAGGAAGAGTGCTTTTTAACACTGGTGGCAAGTTAGTAGTAAAGAGTTGATACCCCTCTTTATCTTCTATAATCTGTGCACCCAAAACATCATTAACACAAGACACCACAAAAAATTCCACATCCTTGGGGTCCCCAATAGATTGATCTGCTTGTTCAAGGTCTTTCTCAATTTCCTTT
The DNA here is from genome assembly GCA_001723765.1 of Candidatus Scalindua rubra. Lineage (GTDB taxonomy): Bacteria > Planctomycetota > Brocadiia > Brocadiales > Scalinduaceae > Scalindua_B > Scalindua_B rubra. The sequence goes on along the minus strand of MAYW01000164.1, from coordinate 9,391 downwards.
GCTTTGATGGAGTGTTGTGCAAAAATACTTCTAGATACTTTTTCCCGTTCTGCTGCTTTATCATAAGCTTTTGTAGCTTTTATTTCTCCCAGTCGAATGGGATCTGATGTACCAAAGTCTAAACCTAATTGCAGAGTCTTTTTTGTCTGCTCTGGATTAAGTAATACAGAATGAAGTACAGCATCCATAATGGATTTACTATCTTCAGGAAATGGCATAGCAATACCTGTAGAACGCTTAATTTCCCGGACCTTTCTCAAAAGAACTTTTAGCACTACACCATCAATAGGATTGTCGCTTCCATATAAAAGATAAGCTTTCACTTCAGGATGCGTCTGGCCAAAGCGATCAACACGGCCTTCCCGTTGTTCCAACCTATTAGGATTCCAGGGCAGGTCATAATGCAACACCGCTGTAAAATAATCCTGAAGATTAATACCCTCGCTTAAACAGTCTGTGGCAAACATGACACGTGGACGTTTTTGATCCAGTTCTTCAATACGCTGTTTCCGAACTTCATCCGGGTCTTCGCTGGTAATTACCAGAACTTGAGCCTTTTTGTAAACCTTTTGAATTTCTTCTATGAGCAGTTCCCCAAGGTATTTTGCTGTAGGGATATATCTGCAGAATATTACTGGATTGTAACCCTGCTTCAACCAATTTTTGATTCTCTCTAATGTATAGGTCGCTTTCCAATCATCTTCAAGGTTGCCAAGACATTCCAGTTCGTCAGCTAATGCGTTAAGCTTCTGTGATTCAGTACGGGTCCATTTATTCTTACCTATAACGTGCTCTGGTGGGAAATCCGAATCACCTGGATAATTTTCATCTAGAATAGGGTTAGTTTCATGTTCAAGCGTTTCATCTTCGTCAGGTAGTTTTTTTATCCTGTTTCGAAGCATCATCACTCCGGCAGCAGGACTAGACATGACTCCTCTTAACAAGCCCAGAGCAGTCCAATATTTCAGTTGTTTCCGACCGGGATGTTTTTCCCCTGTTTTTGTAAGTCCGTGAGCGAACGCTAGTATATTCGTAAAGAAGTGTAGATACTTTGGTTTCAAATCATAGGGAAACTCTCCCGAATCTCTTTTAGGAAAGAATGTTTTCTCATCCATCCACTTTTCAACATCAGCTCGTTTCCTCTGAATAAAATATTTAGCAATGTTTTTACGTTCTTCCTGTGTGGCAGTAGGTAATTCAATAGATTCAAAGTCTGTTTCGATTAGCCCTAGCAATGATTGAAACTCCTCTGCTTTACCACTGTGGGGTGTCGCAGTGAGTAACATTAAATGTTGTTTTTCTTTTTGGGCTAAATCGGAAATAAGGTGATGCCTTTGCTGTTGTCTTTTTTGTGCTCCAGCAGGTCTGGCACAAGTATGTGCTTCATCAACAATCAACATTTCTGGACATTGCTGGATAAAAACTTGTCGTCGTTGTTCAGACTTGATATAGTCGATGGAAATTACTTGGTATGGATAATAGTCATATACACTCACATCCCCATGTATTTCTCTATCTAATCTGGCTTGAGTATTCGATCTAATTATAACAGCATCAATGTCAAACTTATTCTTTAATTCTTCCTGCCACTGTTCACAAAGGTGAGGTAGGCATACCACAGCAAATCGTTTTATTTCCCGGCGCTCTAACAGTTCTTTCACTACAAGCAAGGCTTCTATTGTTTTCCCCACACCCACATCATCCGCAATAAGCATTCTAACAAGATTTTGTTTCAGTGCCATGATAAGGGGAACCATTTGATAAGCTCTGGGTCTAAAGGAAAGTTTAGCTAATGAGCGGAATGGTCCTGCACCGCTCCGAAAAGATAGCCTGGATGCATCGTATAAAAGTTGGGAAGTTGCAAGGTCTCCAATATCTTCTGAAGTAGGAAGCGGAAATTCTGCAGAAACAGGATGGTCACCATCTAACTGTAAGGGTAGATAAATCCCTGTTTTCTCTTCTTCTGAACCACCTAGTGGCTTGATAACCAAGAGATCTTTATCATCAGATGGCAGAACAACCCAATCTCTACCTCTTACGCTTACAAGTGATCCGGGGCTAAAGGACATCTACTTCACTTTTTTAAATATGTCAGGACGTTTGGCGATCACATCTTCCAAACGATCTTTATAATAGTACACGAATACTTGTTCTCCACGGTTTAAGATAGCATCGCGTTTCTCTTTATCATCTTTTTGGATTTCACGGACATCGTGGGGTGTTCCATCACAAAATACCCATATATCTGGATCATAAAAGAAATCAGGTTGTGTATAAATTCCTTCAACTCTTTTTTGGGCATTGTCTGGCAACCTTAACCCGTTGTCGTATAGATACTTTAAAAACTCATTTTCAGTGATTGAATTGGGATCTATAATTCTCATCAGCTTTTGGTAATGTTCCTCATAGTCTTTATAAGCAGGATTGGTATGTAATTCCACATTGCAGACCTTCAACTTATTCAGTGCATCTTTGATTAGAAACCGATCAATAATTAAATGATCACGCTGATTGTAATAGCTTAAAAGGTCATCATAAGAGGCAGGTTCCTCATAAGATGAATCATCGTATCGAAGAAGTTGAATCGCTTCATTTATGACTTCATTAAACTTGTCCTTTTCTTCTACGAATTGTGATAGAATTCCTAAACTACCTTCTGACGCTTCATATAAAAAGATGTTTGGATATCTGGGATCGCCCATACTGGTGACACCTAGTTCATTGGGCTCAATCTGGAATACATTTTCAATAGCACGTTTCAGCGCGTATTGTAAAGTTATTATTCCCTCCGGTTCCAAAGCTAGTGCTTTGATTGGTTCAATATATAAGGCATCTGCTGTATCTGTCGTAAATAACTGTACCCGACGTATTTCCTCGGCAGAATCTTCTTGATTGCTTCTTTTCCAACGTCCTGTGGTTAATCCGATCGGGAAACCATACTCTTTTGAGATGCGCCATTTTGTATTTAGATGAAAGATGTTTGCTGTAGGGATATACTTTAACCGCAGGAATTCATCTTCATCCGATTTTACAACCGCTTTCTTAATAGAGTCCATTCCACTGGGGACAGAAAAGTAAGTTTCGATGTCAAACCCTTTAGATAGTCGCTCTTCCTCTTCACAAGATATTCGTTCAATCACTTTGGATTTTGTTTCTGACATTTCTAATAGATTAGTAAATATCTTCTTACTGGAAGCATCGCTTAAAATAACACCACTGAAAGGGCACAATTCTGTGTCATATTCATCACTTCCCAGGAAATAACCGCTATTCACACTGATCTTTGCTTTTTTAAGATTGTTTTCTGCATCCTGAATAACCAACTGCTCGATTTGGTACTTTGACCCATTGTGATACACAACATTCCGTGGTCCAAATTCTCTAACTGCAATGGGTCTGGGTCTGGAAATGTATTCACCAGAATCTCCAATAGGTACATATGTGCGTAGCGGTAAACGTATAAAATTGTATCCCGGTAGAAATCCTTCCGATGCAAAATATCGATATGGGTAAAACTCCGATAAACTTTCCCAACGGTCTGTTTCATTCTGTAATAAATCTCGTTGTCTAGTGGCTTGGTGCAAGTCTCTGAAAGCTCCTTTCATTTCTTCGCTGTTTTTTGAATATCTACCACTTTCAATTATTCGATTTGCCTTGGTTAATTGATCCGTGGCTGCTCGGTAGAGCAATCTCCAGCGATTAATACTATCATCTAAATTGCTTTTGAAAGAATCTAATTGATGATCAATCCACTCTTCATTGAACCAGGTCGTTCCTTTAAGTTTCGACGCTTCTAAATCTTCGATGGTTTTTAAGAAATCTCTTTTTATTGATTCACGCCGCTGGGGACCAATGTTTAAGTGTTCAACTATTGTATCAAGTAAGGGCAATTCTTCACGATTATCTTCATCAATAAGATCTGCTATGGAATGATCTAATTCACTTAAACCAACCTCTGCCAAATAAAGAGCATTTAAGTGAGTATAAAGTAGTTCTTCATTTGAAAGATCTATCCTGGCAGGCACCACAACTCCTGCAACCATATCAGTTGAATTCTTAAAATAATGTCTATCATGGGGTGAGTAGTTTGAACAAAAAGTAAAAATGAATGCTGCCTGTCCACTACGTCCAGCACGCCCACTCCTCTGGACATAATTAGAAGGATTCGGAGGAACATTACGCATATGAACAACATTCAATGTTGATATATCAATTCCCAACTCCATAGTAGGGGAACAAAACAGGGTACTGATATGCCCTTCTCTAAAATGATCTTCGCGCTCTTGTCGGTTTTCATTATTAATTTGCCCGGTGTGCTCTCTACCTAAATATTCTTTCAGGGTTGAGAAGTCAGTTTTATATAACTCACGGAAATACGAGTTAGGTTTTTGTTGTACCAATTTGTAAGAACGGTTCTTTACTATATCTGGAATAATGGTCTCTCCGTCACCCATTTTCCATATAATTTTATCAATAGCTAGTTGGTAAATATGAGTGTCAGCTCCTGCTCTATTTTGAACACTAGTTGATTTCAACCATCCGGCATTCTCAAGCAATGCTAACAGTTTTTGAATAATAGAATTGTATTTTTCGGTATTCAGTTTAATTGCACCATGTTTCTTTAATTCTTCTCTTAAATATTTTCCTAAAGCGCTAGTAAAACCAATGCTGGCGGTAAACATTCTCGAATAACTTCTAATTGTTTCATACCGTAAGAAATAAGGTTCATTAATTTTTTCAGTATCATCAAATTTCCAAGGTAATATCAACTTTTCATTGATTTCTTTACGATGTTGGTTTATTTGATTTTGAGTTAGATACTCTTCACTGTAAATAGCATAAGACCTTCTGAAATAGTCTAAAATCTGAAAGACCAAATGCTCCCTGTCTTCAATTGGCATTTTATCAAAATACTTTACACCTTTCCAGTATTCATCTATCGAACAGTTTTCTTGTAAAAACTTGTAATGTACTTCCAAAAGGCCACATTGTTCTAGATTCGGTAATATAACTCGCCAACCTCTCCGTAAATCATATAATGCCCGGTAGGTTAGATAATCTTTCATAGTATTTTCGTTATCTCTTACAACAGAGGGGAAATCTGACGGGTTTGATGCATATTCTTTCTGTTCAAGATCTAATGCATCAAAAAGAGCCTGTCCTAAAGTTGCGTGATCCAGCTGGGTATTATCTGCGTTAGTTAAAGAGTGATATAATGCTGACCTTAATTGTACCACCTTCATGAAATCGTTGAAATGACCTGCCTGCAAAGCTGCATCTTGCCGATTATCCGTGAAACTTAAAACCTTCTGATCTTCATACTTATAGCCTTTCTCGGCAAGGTGCTTCAATATTGTAAACGTTGTAATCGTTGTTGATGTACTTCTTCCTTCACTACCCAATTTGGTGAGTTTGGTCCCCTCACTAGTTTTAGAGTCATAAATGGTTCCGCTAGTGGGGTCAAAAAGAAGTCTTGCTGGCATAAACCAACCAGAGATCGGGAATTCATCACCGTAGGAATAATTCCCATATTCATTAAAAGAGATTTTTTGTGGAACCCTCTCTCTATATTTTTTTTGAATTGTGACAGTTCCATTGGATAAATATCTTAACCATGCACCTGGCAATGACTCAAGGTCTGTCTCTGGATCCCAAACATCATCACCTGTTAAAATATAACCAGCTGTTAAATCTTCATTGTCGTCAGCATTTTCTCTGAATTCCCTTGGTTGAAAATTGTTTGATTCTTCATTTTTCATAACGCAAATAAACTCGTGGCCGGAAACACGGCTAAATACAACTGGAAACAAGGGTTTTTTACTCTCGTCTTTTCCTTTATAGATCCCGGGTTCTAGTGTAATCTCTTCTCTATCTAAAGTGATATAAACAGAACCTGTTTGGGATATAAACTGGTGAAGCTTAAATGGTAAATAGGCTTTATCTACACCCAACTTTCCGTTCACATTTGAGAGCCACTGTAGCAAGTATAATAACTGATTTGAACATAGCCCTTCTTCTAAACCTGAATCATTTACCAACCGGTTAATAATTTGGTTTATACTCATGGGTTTGTTTCTTACTAAAATGCCTTCATGATCTTCTAAAGCAATTCGATTTTCAAGCCAAATCGCAAGCGGGTGTTCAACAAGTGCTATTTCATCAGCATTTATATCGATTGGTGTTCGTAGACTTTGTGCAATAACATCCTGGGTCGGAATCTCTCCATTAAATTCAAGTGATCTTGATAGAGATTCATTAATTATCTGGCTTTGAGTGAACGGTTTTCCGAAGAAAGTATTGGCAACTTCTGCGACTTTTTCTTTTTGTTCGAGGGTAGTTCCGCCGGTAACCATTGTTGCAGATGTTCCTATGCAAAGTACCTCATTCTCTGCTTTTGCCTTAATACGCCGTATTAAGAGTGCGACATCTGACCCTTGCCTGCCACGATAAGTATGAAGCTCATCAAAAACCAAATACTTCAAGGACCTATAGATAGAATCTCGAATGCTTTTTTCCTGTATGCGAGTAAGGATCAGTTCCAACATCATATAGTTTGTAAGAATGATGTCAGGCAAGTTTTGGCGAATCTCTATCCTCTTTTCTTGCTTTTCTTGTCCTGTATATTGTTCAAAGGTAATGGGGAAATCATTACCAGTCTCTTTTTCGTAATTTTCTTTGTATTTGGTTAACTCAATGGTTTGAGAATTAATTAGGGCATTCATGGGATAAACTATTATAGCTTTTATCCCCGGCTCTTTATTCCGCAATGAAAACAAGTAATTAAATATTGTACCAATATATGTAAGAGATTTACCAGATCCTGTACCCGAAGTAACTACAAAATCCTCTCCTGAAGTCCCCAGGCGAATAGCTTCTACCTGGTGTTTAAAAAGTTCATATCCAGAAAAAACTCCTTCCATCTCTGAAAGAAGCACACCACTATCAATTAGATTATTTACATTCCCCTCAATCTCATAGGATGGATTGAAATGAATTAAGAAATCTGGCCAAAGCGTACCTTCCTCAACATTCCTATCAACAACCGCTCTGATATCATCATCTTTTATATTAATGAAACTTGAAACGTAGGACTTATAGTCACTAATAATTGAATCGTGTATTTGAGTAATTGAAGTATCTTTTGGCATTATTCAGTTAGATTTCTTTTTACTATTTCTAGACCACTACCCCACTTTCATTATACCACATTGTAAATTGTTATCTTGTTATTCTCCATACTAGCTATTCTGAATTGAGTGCGATAGTCGAAACTAAATTAATTAGTCAGAATTTACCAAACACCTGAAAATATGAAAGGACAAAAGAACAATTCTCTCCCGTCTAAATAACCGTCCTTTTTGATACAATCGGAAATTATCTCAAAACCCCATCTTAAAACAGCCTTTTCTGTCTCATAACCTATTCCAAAACTCATCTCAAAATCAAAGTATCAAAACGTGCACTCCTACATGAGTTTTGAGATTCCTCCGGTATAAGAATAGTAGACATCACAGAATAGATTAAAAGGAACAGTGGCGAGGTTAAGGCGAAATTCAGGAGCCAGGTGATAAAAGGTTATGCCTTCTGGTGAGATTGCCTCTATTCTGTGAATTTAAAAAGGAGGAATCATGTTAATAGGATACGCAAGAGTATCAACTACGGATCAAAATCTGGATCTGCAGATAGATGCTTTGACAAAGGCAAGAGGTAGGGTTGGCGGGAGGCCGCCTAAAATTTAAAAGAGGTACCAAACATTGGCCAATTAGCCACGTTTAAACCTTGAAGGTGTGACTCCAGCAGACAAAACCCGACATAATGTGACATAATTAGACATTTTCGACTTCAGGTTTCGCCGATTTCTAAAATATTTCGGCCTCTTGCACCCTCAAAACAGTAAAAAATATGAAATTTCTCGACTAAAACCAGGGTTGCAGGAAGACTAATTATCTAGATTTTAGACCCATCCTCATTTATTACCTACCTATCCTACCTCTCGGATTCTTCAAACACAACATTGGGGAGTTTACACTTGGCAAGGATAGACTTAATCTCTTGAGCTTCTTCTACTTCGAGATCCAGAGGAGGGCAATCTGGTACCTTTTGGGAAATGTAGTGAAGAAAAACAAGTAAGCATTTCATCGGATCATCACAGTGAGTGTTAATTTCCTTGATGACAATACCGAGCTGCCTTAAGGTATCATTAGTATAATGATGATCACTGAACGCGATGCCAATCTCCATAGGGGCTATCCCAGTAGTCTTGCACTTCGGACAGGGAAGTAGCACACCGAACTTCATTTCACCACAGTTTAAACACAGAGCCGCTGTCATTTCTAACTGTACAAATTTATGCTACACATTAAGAAGTCCAATTATCTTGTGGCTTGAGAATTAAGCCTCACTTACAAACGCATTAAATCCAAATACTCCAGCAACCACACTATCAAAAATCATCCATGATGTTTTATCCATATAAAATGGTACTATCGGGTTAAATAGTATTGCTATAATTCCAAAGCCAAACGCCCATCCCATTGATTTATCTTCATACGAAAGAAAGGCACAATAGCCACTTACTGCTGTTACCACCCATCGTAATAAGGTATAATAGGCGTATGGCAGTGGTAAAACAGCAAGAAGCAGAAGTCCTGCAGTAATGTATTTAATGTTCTTCATTACTTTCTTTGTTTGTACCCCATTTTAAAAGAAAAACACTATATCTTCTTTCTAATAAATTCAATGGTTTCTTGGATTGTCGGGTATGCCATCATCCCAAATAAGTACCAGCTAATAATCACGAATATTATATTGTAAAAGGAACCTATCCAGATCCACCAAATGAGGGCTGGAATTGAGAGTACTATATATATTAAACAACACCAACTAAAGTCATATCTTAATTCAAAAGTTCTAATGATTGTTTCCAATCTTCTGTTTTGAAAGAACTTCTTGTTAATTATCTTTAGTGTTTCTACCATAACAGGAATAATAAAGATGAGAAGAACCCATAAAAAAGCCAAATCTACAATTGTCATTAACTCGTTCCTGCATCTGGTGGTTGACCATCAATCATACCAATAAACTTGTTATAGAACATCTCTTTGTTACCTGTAGCATAAGTCAGTTTTTCTTTGGCGGAGTCATATTCGTGAAGCAAGAATGATTCAATTGATTTCCTGTCTTTTTTATTTGATAAATTGCCAGCACCCGTTTCCTGTAATCGTTTATTGTAAAGTTTTACAAACATTTGGAGTAATTGAATATTTGGTGTGTTTTTCTGTTCTTGAATTCAACTCTTAAGTGCAACCAAAGAGGTGACCCCATAGACTGGACACTTTTTTTTTAGATTTAAGGTGTAGTGCGGTTTTGTTCCATTTACGGACCAATTCTT
>MAYW01000163.1 GCA_001723765.1 Candidatus Scalindua rubra | reverse complement strand
GGCGAACGGCCTATCCGGGCGGGCAAATGGCAGACCTTGCCAACCGGCAAGCAGGCGGGCGAAATCCGTGTGCAGTTAGGTGTCTTCATTTGTCATTTTTGGCAAGTCCAAACTAATTTCTTTCACAAGCTCTCTATTCGCAATGCTTTTGCCATGCTTGTAATTGTAGCAAAAACAAGGTCCTGGTTAATTTAATTCCTCAGGTGTAATATTACAAACCACAATTGAAGGTTTAACTCATATCTTTTCCCTTGACACACCTAACATCTTCTCTTATACTTTTTTCTACATGCCGATTACAACCACAAAGCTTAAGGAGGTTCTGGGGGAAGATGGGCTTCATGAACTTCTCCTTCTGATTGAGGATAAGTCTATCGAGGGACGTCAGGAAATACTCTCTCGCCTTGACATCATCGAGCATGACCTCTCCGAGCTAAAGGTAGAATTCAGGGAATTTAGAAGGGAAGTAAACGAACGATTCGATAGATTCCAGAAAGACGTCAACGAACGATTTGACAGCATTAACAAACGATTCGATAGATTCCAGAAAGATGTCAACGAACGATTTGACAGATTCCAGAATGATACCAACGAACGATTCGATAGATTCCAGAAAGACGTCAACGGACGATTTGATAGAATGCATGTACATATGGCTTCTATGATTAAGTGGACTGTTGGAACCTTAATTATCTTCGGAACCTTGATTACCATCCTTCTTGCTATTGGACAGTTCATAAAATAATTACTTTATATATTCAAGGATAAAAAAGCCAAGCAGCAGCGAGTTTGTGGTGTATAAGTGAAAGTGTTTAGTGTAAGTGGTTACCATTCAGTAAAACCTGATACCTTCAGTGATTAATGATTTTTATATTTGGAATAATTTCTTCAGTTTTTTGTTTGAGGGATAATAGGGACAGCGCCCGTTTTTTTGGCAAACGGTACTTTTAAATAGTCGCTGTCCCTATTTTGTGTCCTGTCAATCCAGTCTAAATTTTTTTTTTAAGTCAGGATATAGAAGATTAAGATGATATTTTTCTATATTAGTTTTCATGGGATTTTTAAAACTTGGCCTATTGGAGCAAACTTAAACGAAGATAAAAGATGCTTAACCTTCCCTGCTGTCCTATCAAGGTTTATATAGTGTCTGAACCTTGATCTAATACCAGCCCTGATCTTAGGTTGTTCATGGTCTATCTCCCATGGATGAAAATAGAGTATCGCAGGCTGTCCCTCACGCTTATTTATGTGATTTATTACCCTTCTGATTAACCATACAGGAAATAACCTCATATAACCTCCACCAGAAATAGGAATCCGAAATTCCTGCCCGACAAATGGCAGACCTTGCCAACCGGCAGGCAGGGGGGCGAAATTCGAAATCCGAAATTTAAATGTTGACATGGGAAACTCCTTTATCATCCCAGAGGGTCTACTTATCTCGTGGGGAAACCTTCTAGCATTGGGCATCCCATATATATCATGCAAAATTGGAAATATACTTGAATCATATAAAAATCCCTCCTTAATAAGAATATCTAATGCCCACATAGATTCTTCTGTTATTGAATAACTTGGAGCTCTGTAACCGTTGATTTTTTTCCCACTGATATCTTCGAGTAACATCTTTGCCCTTCTTATATCTTTCCTGAAATCTTCAGGACTAATATGATAAAGTAGTTTATGTTTGTATCCATGGGAGGCTATCTCATGGCCCCTTTTTTGAATCTCCCTTACAACTGAAGGACACCTTTCCGCTACCCAGCCAAGGATAAAAAATGTTGCCTTTACAGAAAGTTCATCAAGCATTTCGAGTATTTTCAATGTATTGCTTTCAACCCTGGAGGGGTAAATATCCCAATCTTCATATTTAACATATTTTTCAAATGCTGTGACCTGGAAGTAATCTTCAACGTCTATGGTAAGGGCATTAAGCATCTTAATAAATTATCGACATAAGCTAAGCTCAGCTTTGCCGAAGGATGCCAATTTAGTAGTAATTGGATAACTGAGTAATTAGGTGGAGAATGGTGGTATTGTTTATTCCAGGCACAGCTCCGCCCTCTCAGTTACACAGAACTGTTTTTAAGATATGTAATCTGGTTGTGTCTGGCTTGTAGCCAGAACCATAATATTTGATTCAATCTAGCTGCCCAACAGGATAGCAGGCAGGCAAGATTGAACCTGCGAAAATTGCAAAATCCCCCTTTGTCCCCCTTTAAAAAAGGGGGAAAATGAGGGATTTTTTGAATTATGGATTCCGCCCGCCCCAAAACTTGGCGGGTTGCGGGAATGACAAATAATACAACACATTGATTATTGACTATTCCGCAACACTCCAACCCTACCACCGAGGCACCCCTTTGGTCACCACTTAACCATGAAAATTCGATCTTGGATTCCTTGCGAGAGCAAGGCTACCTCCCCGCAAGAATGACGAAGTCGGGCATGCCTTTCAGGAGGAATCCAATATATTTTCGTAGCAATAATTGTGATACATTCATCATAAGACATCACGAAGCTGCGTAGTCGTAATAGTAGTAGCCAGAGGTATATCCATAGTAGTCAACGGCGGCTGCCTCACTCATATTCATTACAAAGCCCATAATCTTGCAATCGTGAAGTGTATCAACAGCTCGCTTTACGACAGTTTTTCTTGTATTTTTACAGTTAATAACAAAAATAACTCCATCTGACAGAGGAGATATGATTACTGTGTCAGGGAATGCTAGAACCGGTGGAGTATCAATAACCACACAATCGAATTGCTCTCTCAAGCAAGACATAAATTGTTTCATTCTGTCTGATGCAAATAGCTCACAAGTATTTGGAGGTTTGTTACCTACAGGAATTACTGTTAAATTCGGTATTAAACCGTTGATAAAGATATCCTTAATTTCTGCTTCCTCGACAAGATAATCCGACAGACCTTTATCAGGAGAAAAGCCCAATAGTTTATGAACAGTAGGTTTTCTAAAATCACAATCTACAATAGCAATTTTACTCTTTTTATCACTACATAACATGATTGCTGTGTTCAAAGCAATCGTGCTCTTTCCCTCCTTTTGATTTGAGCTGGTAAATAGCATCACCTTGCACATATTACTCCTTTGCATATTATTAAGATATACTTGAAGCCTTCTAAAGTGAACCATCACAGGCCCCTTCCATGTCTGCTTTCCAATAGAGTCATAATACGATACTATACGCTCATCTACATCGTAATTATCAATCTTTGTTGTAGGTATCACACTTTCCGTTTTCTGCCCTTTAATGCTTGTATCCTTTATTTTTGATATGAGGCCACCGTCTTCCATTAATTGATCATAATCCTCATCAATCAATGGTCTGTGTTTAGCACCACTCTCATTATCCTTTTTTATTTCTTTTTTAAATTTTTCTAACGCCTTTTCAATTTTGGACATAATTTCTTAGAATGCTATAATTTATAATACTTAACCCAACCTGGCCGGAATATGAATTTTAGATTATTATTTGAAATTCCCAATCCCCCTTAGTCCCCCCTATGGAGTGGCGTAGACTACTCCACAGGGGGGAGAGAGGGAGATTTAAATCGTAAATCCAGATTCTTCTAATACGCTCGGGTTAAGTCGTTGATAAATACTCATCTTGTTTTGTATTATTACCCAGGTCTTCAATCAATTCACTTATCACTTCTTTAACGATGTTTTCATCCAATACTTCCTTCTCTTCAACATATCCTGCAAGCAGAGTAGCATCACAGACTATGTTAATAAGACGTGGTACTCCATTCGAATGTGAATAGATTTCATTGCATGCACATTGTGTAAAAATCGACCTGCCATTTGCACCAGCAACCTTTAACCTGTGATTTATATACGCTTCTGTATCATCTTTGCTTAGCGGGGCTATATGATAGGCAACCGATATCCTTTGTTTTAATTGTCTGAATTTTGGTAATAAAAAGGTTTCTCTTAATTCGGGTTGACCAACAAAGATCATCTGTACGAGTTTTGTCTTTTCAGTCTCCAGATTCGACAACATGCGTATTTCTTCAAGAACAGATATATCTATATTTTGTGCCTCATCGAATATTATGACGACCGGATAATTTTGCTTTGATTGCTCCATGAGATAATTATAAAACTTACTTAGTAAAACATCTTTTGGATATTCTGCTTCTAATTCTATTATTGAAAATTGAAAAAGTATCATCCTGAAAAGTTGTTCGAAGGTTGCTTTAGGATTTACGATAAATGCCGATTTGATTTTATTCCTGTTTCTCATCAATAGAGTCTTCAGTAGTGTGGTCTTACCACTGCCAATTTCACCCGTAAGTTGAATAAATCCTTTCCTTGCCTCTAGACCGTATGTTAAATATGCCATGCCCTTTTGATGTACTTTACCCAAATACAGAAAATCAGGGTCAGGCGTCAGATTAAATGGATTTTCTCTTAAACCGTAGAATTGTTTGTACATATCATTTACTTTTTAATCAACTCGACTAACTTGCCCCATCCAACATTGGCCTTATCACTAACAATAGTCTTAACCGGTTCTACTACAAGGCAGACTGTTGCTGTGACAATGATAAACGTAGCCAGTGAACCAGACATAATTATCCTCTTCTTAAACTTTCTTTTTATATCAGTCTTGGTCAATATCGTAGGAATTATTCCTAAGGCAGGTATATTCAGGTATCCTTGAACCTCGTCCATGGTCTTAAATCTTTGATCAATCTGTTCTAATCCAAAAATCAGTCCAACCCCCAGTCCCAAACCCATGATAACTCCCATTGCTATTATCTTTATCTTAACAGCCTTTATGGGCTCATATGATATCCTTGCAGGTTCAACTATATTAAAAGGGTTAGTCTTTGCATCAAGAGACATCTCCCTCATAAGCTCTGCCTTTGATTTCTGCAAAAGTCGTTGCTCATATAATTGTTTGTTTACTTCATTATCCCTCTTTAATTTTATAAGTTCCTGCTTTAGCGCAGGCATACCTTTAACCATTTTTTGAAGACTGGCTATTGTACTCTCAATTTCTTTTCGCCGTCTTTGTAAGGATTTTAGCTTGAGTTGTGCATCGAATTCCTTTACTACAAGGTTTTCGTACATTGGATTATTTACTATCTTTTCTTCACTCACAATCTTTTCAGACTCTTTTTCCAGCATTTCTTTTAAACTATCAAGTTCTTTCAACCTCTGTACAATGCCCGGATGCTTATCAAAATACTTGGCACGTAAGGAATTAACTTGTATTTCCAATTTATTTATCCGGTCTCTTAAATCACCTACCTTGGGATTGGGTACTCGAATTACTTCGCCTGTTATAGTTTTATTTTCCTTTTTCATATGGTCTTCAAGAAAGGCAAACTTCTCATTCAAGACCATTATTTCTCTATTAGTCTCTGCAAGTTCTTTCTCAGCAGCGCTTAATTTAGATATCTTGCTATTTGCGCTTCCTGGTAGTTCTTCAAGATGCTCTTCCTCAAATTCACGAAGTTGTCTTTCAGATTCATCGAGATTTCTCTTTAGCCGTCTTAAATCTTCCTCTACAAATTCCACAGTTTCGTCTGCCTCGGTTCGTGTTGATTTTAAGCTATGTTCCATGAAGTTTGATACAAGTCCATCTACAACTCTAAAGTTTATTTCAGGGTTTTCTCCACGATAGGAAACCTCAATCAAATTTTGCCCCTTTGTCTTCAGAGTAGTATTCTTTAATAAAGAATAGTATCGTTTCTCTAAAGCGCCTGGGTCATTTTGCGGTATGTCTTTATCGAGTTCCACAATCTTTATCACCTGAATTACAGATTGCCAACCCAGCATTCTCTCTCTAACTGCCTGTAACAATTTCCTCGCATCCATACCTCTCTCATTCTCTGACAATAAATTATTAAGTACTTTAGATCTTTCTACTATTAAGACACATTTTGACTCATAAACATCTGGCAAGATGAGGGCGTAAATAGTCGATCCAATGCTGAACAATATTGTGGGTATAATCCACAACCACTTTCGTCTTAAAAGTAGCTTTATATATTTATGTATGTCAAACGAAGTATTTTCCTGTTCCATAATCTATATCATTCGGTTGTTGGTATACCACCAAATCCCAATGCATTATATTGTGCACCGGCTGCCGCCGCGCCGAGATTCTGAACTGGCTGTGTTGGGTTTAGAATGTCCTGTGCTGCAAAACCTATCCTCCCAAGAAGTGTAGGAGGAATATAGACAATATCATTCGGACGAAGAACAATATTTCTTTCCGTCTTTCCTTTCTTAATAATATCATGCAGGTTTACGACAAGTTTTTGAGGTTTCTCAACAGTATCGCTTTCTCCACGTATAACTTTTATTCCTCTTTGATTAGCTGTGCGTCCTAACAGGCCTGATTGCGTAATAGCATCAAGCACAGTAAGGTCACCCGTAAAGGGAATTTCTCTAATACCATGCCCGTAACTATATATATAAACTTTCTTACTTTTAAATCCGACTACCTCTACAGACACCGCCTCTTCGGGGAGTTCCTTCAGATATCTACCCAATAATTTATGTATTTTCTCTCGAATCTCTAATGGCGTAAGCCCTTCGATATATATATCTCCCAAAAGCGGGAAAAAAATATTCCCATCTGGCCTGATGATAGCTCTGGTTTTAAGTTCTGGATTATCGTTGACGTCTATTTCAATGACATCTGGAGGTGAAAGTATGTATGTGCCATTAATTGCCTCTAACCTATTCTCGATATTTTTATTTGAGGCTTGCAGCAGGACAGTGTCAGGTCTTGACATCGTACATAAGATTTGGTATGTTTTTCTCAATCTAATAAAACTAAAAAGATAACTATTCTACTTTTGTAAGTTCAGAACACCTGATCTCAGGTAAATGAAAAGTTAATGAGCGAAGTGCCATAACCTCATTATTATCAGTAAGTAATGTTATTTCCTGCGAGAGTAGACTGAACATTCATTTCGGATTATAAAAAGAAACTGTATAATACGGTATTTTAAAATACAATGAATCAGGAGGACCGAAATGGGACAAACATTACTGCCGATCTTTCCATCGGAATCGACGCAGATAAATGAAGTTCTTTCTTTCGTTAAACGAGAAGGAACGTTATGGTATTTTCATGGTTGTATGCCGGTGTTTTCTCATGACGAGAAAGATTACCGCAGTTTTAACATGTACACAAGTCAGTTGGTAGTGGTAGGCCAGTGCAAGCAGGTAGATATAGTGAAAGCATTTGGTGTGAGTGCGATTAGCGTTGAAAGGCATGTGAAGAAATTCAGGGAAGGAGGTCCAGGTATATTTTTTCAACAGCGTTCAGTGCGAAAATTTACAGTGTTGACACAGGAAGTACTGAGACGTGCCCAAGAGATGTTGAATGAAGGAAAGAGTCGCTATAAGGTGTCAGAAGATTTGTGCATAAAGCCCGATACGCTTTATCGTGCTATACATTCAGGTCGGCTGGTTGAAATAAAAAAAAGTTGAACGCAAAAGTGAGCGCAGTATAGAAGAAGCGCAATCCGCAATGGGTATGGGCTGCACCCGAGTCGTAGAACGTGTAATGGCTTCAATAGGTAAACTTTCGGAGGCACCATCAAGATTCAAAGCGTCACTGGATGTATCCAATGCAGGAGCGTTATGGGCGTTGCCTGCGCTGCTTAGCAATGGACTATTACGTCATACAAAGGAATATTTTAATCTTCCTAAAGGTTTTTACAGTCTGGTTCATGTATTTCTGCTGTTGGGTTATATGTCGTTGTCGAGGATAAAGACAAACGAGCGATTACGTTACAGTAGTGCAGGAGAATGGGGTTTGCTTTTAGGGTTGGATCGGATACCGGAAGTACGTACATTACGAGATAAGATAAAGCATTTATCAGAGGCAGGGCAAGTGGCACAGTGGTCGGCTATTGTTTCCAAAGGATTGGATGGAGGTGCAACCAGAAGCGGCGGGAACCTTATATGTAGACGGTCATGTTCGTGTTTATCATGGATCACAGGCAAAACTGCCCCGTCGTTATGTGTCGAGAGGGAGGTTATGCTTGCGTGGGATGTCAGACTATTGGGTAAACGATCAACAAGGACGGCCATTTTTTGTCATTAGTACGCCATTTACGACAGGGTTGCTAGATATGTTGAGGAATGAAATTGTGCCCAGGTTGTTGAAAGATGTTCCACCGCAACATACACCCGTCCGAAAGGTCTGTAGGCCGGGCGGGGAGGAAGAGTTTACGAGGGATAGGTATCTTGCGCGCTTTACGCTGGTATTTGATCGAGAGGGATACAGTACGGAGTTTTTCAAGGAGATGTGGGAGAAACACCGAATTGCTTGCATAACCTATAACAAGTACCCTAAAGGAGAGAAATAGTGTCAGGTCTTGACATCATACATAAGATTTGATATATTTTCCACATTCTAGAAAACTAAAACGGTAACAATTTCACTTTTATAAATTATATGTCCAGACCATTAAGGATTGAGTATAATAATGCAGTTTATCACATAACAGCAAGGGGAAATGAAAAGAAAGATATCTTTTTAGATGAAAGAGACTTTGAAAAATTTCTTTATTACCTGGATGTTGTATATGAACGATATAATATAATAGTTTATAGCTTCGTTTTAATGAACAACCACTATCATATACTACTTGAAACGCCCTATGCTAACTTGAGCAGGATGATGAGGGATCTTAATGGTCACTATACAATATATTTCAATAAACGGCATAAGAGATACGGCCATTTGTTTCAAGGCAGATTTAAGTCTATCCTTGTAGATAAAGATAACTATCTTTTAGAGCTTTCCAGATATATTCATCTTAACCCTGTAAGGGCGTGTATCATAACTAAACCAGAAGATTATGACTATAGTAGTATGTCTTATTATATCGGAAAAAGTAAAGTTCCTTCATGGCTGGATGTGGATTTTGTATTGGAACAGTTTGGAAATAATTTCCAAGAAAAACGAAATGCCTATAGGAAATTTGTGTATGAAAGAAGTGAAGGATTAGATAGCCCTTTGAGAAATATTTATGCACAATGTATATTAGGCTCAGAAGGCTTCATTAGAAAGATAGTGGATAAATATGTAAGAAAGAAAAATATTTCTACTCATGTCCCAAGGTCTAAGAAGATAAGATATTGTAAAGATTTGAATGATATAGCCAGGGTTGTGACAAAGTATTATGGTATAGACAAAAGGATGCTGAGTAAAAGAAAGGTCAGGTTTAACAAAGGTAGAAAGGTGTTTGTCTATATTGCGAGAAGATTTACGGATAATAATCTAAAGAAAATAAAGAGTTTTTTTGATAATAGTATAACAGAAGTAGCGGTAAGTAAGTTATTTAGTCGTACACAAGAGGAACTGGCACAAAACACTGATTTAAGAAAAGACGTGGAAAGAATAGAGAAAATGTTGTTTGATACCGTTTGATAAATCATCTATGTATCAAATCAAGACTTGACACTATTGTCCCGTTGTTAACTTCAAGGATGAATAACATTATGACAGAGATAGGGGGCAAGAGCGAAACTGTTGTGAGACGGGTTAACCCGAAAACCAATAGAATTGGGGGTGGTGATGCTATTTATCCACCTTAAAGAAGAATGGCAATTGGTTTTGAACCCAATACTTAATTACAATTTACAATTAGTCGATTTAGAACTTACAGATTTATAACTTATGACTTACCAGATGTCCCCGCATCTCTATTTATTAGATTAAAATTAATAAATAAAGTGATTTTTAAGAATAATAATGACAATAATTATACTTTTATAAGTTACCTGTCTGCCGTGTCTCGGCACAGGCAGGTATGTCTAGACCATTAAGGATTGAGTATAATAATGCCTGCCTG
>MAYW01000162.1 GCA_001723765.1 Candidatus Scalindua rubra | reverse complement strand
CTATCGTTCCCGCGCTCCAGCGTGGGAACGAGGGGTTATTTAACGTTTATGTTTTTTTTTCTCAAATTTTTTTTTGCGTCCTTTGCGGTGGGCTGAACTATTATATCTTTTCTTTAAAGCCCACTTCCACCAAAGTTAAATGTTATAGTTTGTTCATCATCTTCATCTTTTCTGATAAACGGGAAGCCGAAGTCAATAGATACAACAGAATTTCCTAAAAATGGCACACGCACCCTGAAACCAAAGCCCAGTGAAGCGCGCAGGTTGTTAAAGTTTATGTCATTCACATCGGTATCGGCTTTTCCTGCATCTATAAAAAATGCGCTTCTAACCATATTACTATAAACAGGCAGGGTGTATTCAGTTGTTCCAATGATTAATACCTTACCGCCGATATGCTCTTTAAACACAGGGTCTACTGGTCCCACACCCCTGAAGCTAAAACCTCGTATTGAACTAGAGCCCCCAGCAAATAGACGTTCAAAGATCGGGACACTTTCATCTGTGGTTGATTCTACTATACCGAAGGTTCCGCCATAAGATAAAACATGTTTGCCCCAATTAGGAAAATCGAAAATGGTATGATATTTTTTCCCTCTTGTTATAAATTTTACTATATCGACATCAAGGCCTGAGACTTCTACGGCTGCACTAATTTGATAGCCTTTGGTAGTGAAGAAGCGGCTATCCCGCCTATCTAACAATGCACTTAGTTCCATGCTTAATTTGGAACTGCTTCCCTCTATATCTTTTACAATTTGCGGCGAATTACCATCAACATTTTGTACTCCGATTACTTCATAGTTTGGGGTAAGTCCTAACCTTAATCCCCTGAGTACTTCCTTGCCAACATTTATTTTTGCACCCTTTCTTTCCTCATCAAAATCTTCCCTGGAGCGCCTGAAAATGTTGGCGCTAAATCCAAAACTATATCCTGTATCATAAACAGAAGGATTCTGAAAAGAAATCAATCCTTCTGTCCTTTGAAATCCTGGACTGAATCTTAATGTTACTATGTGTCCTGCACCACGAAATGCATTGCCTGTTATTAAATCTTTCCAGTCTTTAGGGAAGTCAAAAATATCAACGTTTTTATCAGAATAAGAGATATCTCCGAAGAGACCGGCATTAGCACCAAAACCTCCACCAAACCTTAATATTCCCGTTCTTCCCTCTTTAACATTGACAAGTACGTTTTTAGTGTTGTGCTTTGTGCCAGGTTCATAGCTTATGTTAGTTGGTGTGCCGGATTCAGCATCGAAGAATCCTGTGCCTGTCAATCTTTCTTCGCTAATACGAACTTTTTCAGTATCAAGCCTTTCTCCCGGGAAAAAGAGTAATTCTCTCCGTATAACAGTGTCTTTTGTTTTGTCATTACCAGAAATAATAACTTTTTCTATAAAAAACCTTTCATTTTCCTGGATATCGTAAGTTATGTCTATTTTAGGTTCAACTTGTTTATAGGAAGAATCAACCTTTACTCTTGCGTTAATATGACCTTGTCTGCCATAAGCCAATTGAATGTTTTGAGTATCTTTTTGAAGAGACTCAGGCAGGTGGGCATCTCCCTCTTTTACTTCAAGCATGTTCCTTATTTCAGTATTGGTAAAAAGTTTATTTCCTTTTATGGTTATAGTATCAACATAGTACCTTTCCCCTTCATCTATTAACACATTAAGGAACATTTTTGATTTATCAGGGCTGTATTGTCCTTTCCATTTTACATCAACATCTAACCATCCTCCACCCAAATAAAATCCTTTTAGCCTTTCTATATCTTCGTTAAACTTGCCTTTTTCGAATTTGCCCGGAAAAATAAAGCGAGGGAATTTTCTCTTTTTAGTGGAAATGATTTTAGAGAGCCTTTTATCAGAAAAAGCCCTGTTACCTACAAAATCTATTTCTTTTATGTAGACCTTTGGCCCTTCATTAATATTAAATATTATATCAACGTAACCATTTGTCTTTTTTTCTTCGGTTCTGATATCAACAAAGTGGTATCTTTTCTTTTGGTAAATTTCCCGTATTTTATCTTCGCCTAATTTTAGCAGATAGTGTTTTAGGTAATCTCCCTTTCTTAATTCTACAACATCTCTAAGTTTCTTTGTCTTAACCTTCGTGTTGCCAGCAAAAATTATGTCTTTTATTACAGGGCGTTCTAACACAAGGAAAATTATTTTGATTCCATCCTCGTACGGTTCGACTTCTACTTCTATATTGTCAAAGAAACCCAACAGCCAGATAGCATCAACATCCTGGCTTATCGCTTGTGCTTCGTATATGTCCCCTTCTCTAGTTTTTATAGCTGCTTTTATTGTACTACTACTTATTCTACGGTTGCCTTTAAATTCGATTTTTTTTATGATAATCTTGCCGGCTTCATTTTCCTGTGCATTGAGTGGTATATGATCTTTTAATAGGAAAAAAATAACAACTATTATGGCTACAATTTTGTATTTGCATAACATAATTTAGTACACATCTAAAGGAGTATTGTTTTGGTAGTTTTCAAATCTTAGAAATTCACGTCGAAAAGTAAGAGTTACTTTACCAGTGGGGCCATTTCTTTGCTTTGCTATGTTAAGTTCGACTTTGTTTTTTTCCTTGTGGTTTTCGTCGTAGTAATCTTCCCTATGCATCAATATTATTACGTCGGCGTCTTGTTCTATAGACCCGGACTCTCGCAGGTCAGACATTCTTGGTCTATGGCCTTCGCGAGATTCTACTGAACGATTCAATTGCGAGACAGTAATTACGGGTATTTTTAATTCTCTAGCAAGTGATTTCAGGCCTCTAGAGATGATAGATATTTCCTGTTGCCTGTTTTCTGCTTTTTTTGCTTCCATTAGTTGTAAATAATCAACAATTATCAACTGGATATCATGTTGTAATTTAAGTCGTCTAGCCTTAGCACGTAGCTCGAGAATACCAAGGCCTGGAGTGTCGTCGATGAATATTTCCGATTCTGATAATTTACCCATAGCTAAGGGAAGTTTTGACCATTGGTTATCGTCGAGTTTGCCCGTACGCAAAAGGTGTGCGTTAATCGTTGCGTTTGAACACAACATGTTTTGTGCTACCTGCTGGGCTGACATTTCCATTGAAAAAATCACTGTAGGTTTCTTATCTTCTCCAGCACCTACATTCTCCGCAATATTTAATACCAAGCTAGACTTTCCAATACTTGGTCTTGCAGCTATAACTATTAACTCGGATTTTTGGAGACCGGATGTTATGTCGTCCAGGTCAAAAAAGCCGGTTAATAAGCCGGTTAACCTGCCTTCTCTTTCATGTATATTTTCAATATGATCAAAGGTGTCTTGAAGTATGTCATACATTCTTACAGTTGGGGAGGAAAATTTGCGTTGTGTTATGTCAAATATTGCTTTTTCAGCGCTGTCCAGGAGTTCGTCGGATTCTAAGGAGTCACTATATGCCTCTTGCTGGATTTCTGAAGTGGCGGAAATCAAGTCTCTTTTAATAGCCTTTTCTCGAACAATTTTTGCGTAATATTCAACATTTGAGGCTATTGGAACGGATTCTTCCAACTCCATTAAATATTCAAGACCACCTACCTTTTCAAGCAAAGAACGTTTGCTAAGTTCATCTTTTAAAATAACGAGATCAACAACTTTTTGTTTATCATATATGTCTATAATAGTTTCGAATATATATTGGTTAGTGGTTTTGTAGAAGTTGTTTTTATTCAAAATTTGTGCGACAAGGCCAATTGCTTCATTATCTATTAGCATGGAGCCTAAAACGCTTATTTCCGCTTCTAAATTAAAAGGCTGTACTTTTTCGTGAATTATTTGTGTTGTCATTATTTTCAGTTTTGTCTGTTTGCAGAGCTAAGCCAAAGCTGAGCTTAGCTTAGTCAGCTTTGCCACGCTAAGCGGGGCTTTGCAGTATTAAGATGTGTAACCAAAACAGAGTATTTTTTTGTGGTTAATTTTTCTTTTCTTCTGAATTGCTTTTGGAAGAAGGTACAGATGGTTCTTTCTGAGGATTTGCAGGCTTCTCTGATTCACTAACAATCCACACTCTGCATTGTGCTTTAACCTCAGGGTGTAGCATTATGGTTATATTATACAGGTCGCACTTTTTGATTGGTGTTTCAAGAATTATCATGTTCCCGTCTATCTGATACCCCTTCTTAGAGAGTGTATCTGCAATGTGACTAGCAGTTACAGAACCAAAAAGTTTTCCTTCTTTGTTTGTTTTAACTGTAATGGTGCATGATAGATTTGAAATCTCATTTGCTAATTCTTGGAGCTTTTTAATTTCTTCTTTTTGCTTTTCCTCTTGTTTCTTTCTTTGAAATTTTATTTGTTCGATATTTCCATGGGTTACAGTTGTTGCAAACTTTTTTGGGCAATAGATAATTTCTTGCATAACCATTTGCCACATTTACCACATCACCAACATTCCCTAACTTTTTAATGTCTTTTTTTAGTAATATTTTCATGTGGTATAAGTTCTATAACTTACCCATTCGAACGGGTCATCTAACATGCAAAAGTTGTGTAATTTTATAGTATAGAATTTCCATTTTAAGTCTTTTGGAGTTAAGGCCTCCCGCCCGCACCGAACGGTACGTTCGGGCGGGTAGACTTTTATTCTCCTCGAATAATTATTTGCTTTCAAACTAGAGATTCTTCGTTGCACTTAGAATGACATATTGGCGCACCTTGTCATTCTGAGGGAGGATACGACCGAAGAATCTAATTTAATAACCGAAAAGAAACAGATTGTGAAAATCTAGATTCGATTTATCCCTCTTTTTAAAATAGACGTATATAAATTAGCAAGGTAACAATGCCAGGTATCTAGCTCTTTTTAAGGCAATCTTTACTGAGCGCTGATGTGTAGCACAGTTTCCGGATCGTTTTTTTGAAAGCAATTTACCCTGGTTTCCTACAAGTTTTTGTAAAAATTGCATATCTTTATAATCTATCTCGTCTACTCTCATTCTACAAAAACGACACTTTGTGGTGAATTCCGAATATTTCTTTTTTGTTTGTGATAAATCATCTTTCTTTTTTTGCTTAAATTTTTGCTTAAATTTTCGCTTCATTAACGCAGTTCTTTTTAAAGGTTGTTAAAAAAAGTTTTTAAAATGGTATTTCTTCGTCACTGATATCAGTTTTTTCCGTGGATTGTTTGTTGCTTGTAGAGTTCGACTGAGGCTCACTCGAAGTCTCAGTTTCGTCTAAGATTTCTGGCTCTTCACCCTTTCTTGTTTTACCACCTATAAATTGAAAATTTTCTGCCACTACACGCAAGGTATTGCGCTTTTGGCCGTCTTTTGTCTCCCATTGCTGAAATTGTAATCTTCCTTCGATAAAGATAGGACTGCCTTTACTAAAAAATTCATTTATAACTTCGGCGCGTCTTCCAAACATGTTTATGTCTACATAACATACCTCTTCTTTCTTTTCTCCATCTTGTCCAGTCCACGTCCTGTTGACGGCAATTCCAAAACTGGCAATCGCTGTGCCGCTAGGTGTGTATCGCAACTCTGGATCTCTTGTAAGATTTCCCATTAAAAAAACCTTGTTAAGTCTTGCCATATTTTATCTTTTACGACTTTTTTTTGTAGTAGTTAGACATCCCCTAAAATTAAAGTTACCATATTATTCTATTCAGATGTAACTACTGGAGTAGGTTTTGTATCATCACTATTCACGACAGGTTCTTCTTTAGGTTTTTCGGTTTCTTTAGGTTTGGTTTCCTTAATTTTGTTTACCTTTACTATCAAACTTCTTAAAACATTTTCTGAAAGTTGTAAATCTCTTTTTATGAGTGAGATCGAATCTTCCGGAGCCTTAAAATATGTCAGTAAATAAGTCCCTCGCTTATGCCCTTTCAGTTTATACGCAAATTTCCTTTCTTCCCATTTTTCACTTTTAAGGATTTCGATGCCTCTATTTTTTAAGATATCATGGATTTGTTTGACACTTGCTTCCCAATCTGAGCTAGCAACAGTGTCGTCAATTATAAACATACCTTCGTATAACCTCAATATTATATTTCCTCCTAGTTAGACATGCTCATACAATTATTAATGTCTGTTGTGGCCCAATAATTTATAGCCTTACATGCTTTGTCTAAAGCGTCCCGAATTGCATTATTTTCCTCGTTAGTGAAACGTGACAGAACAAAGTCTTTTGTATCTTCAGAAAAACAATTTCCAATACCGACCCTTAATCTAGGGAAACATGTAGTTTTTAAATGATCTGAAACTGATTTCAAACCCTTATGCCCACCACTACTTCCTTTTTTCCTTATTCTAATTTTTCCTAAAGGAAGGTTGATATCGTCTAGTACTACGAGAATTTCATTTAGATTGCAACCATGTTTTTCTACGATTTTTTTGGTAGGCGCTCCACTTATATTCATAAACGATTGCGGTTTTACTAGAAGTACTTCTTCTCCTTCAATAAGGCATTTGTTAACGATGGATTTACAATACCTTTTAGTAAAATTTACATCACGTCCTTTAATAAATTTATCTATAACCATGAATCCAACGTTGTGTCTAGTATTCGCATATTTCTTCCCTGGATTTCCAAGTCCTATGACAATTTTCATCAATCCTTGCTTTCTGCTTCTTCCTCTTTTTCAGATTTACGAGCGCTTATTACTTCTGGCTCGGAAACTACTTCTTCTTCTAGTGTTTCTTTTTCTTCTGCAGCTAAATAGATTGAAACAACGATAGCGTCTGGATTTCCTAAAGTTTTAACATTGGGCGGAAGTTCTATATCCTTTATGTGTATAGTGTTTCCAATAGCTAGTCCGGAGATATTAATCCTTATGTTTTTTGGAATTTCTGTTGGAAGACACTCTATCTCAACCTCCTTCATAGAATGGTCTAAGATACCTCCCTCCTTGACTCCAGGTGAAGTCCCGTATAATGCAATAGGTACCTGAGTAGTGATTTTTTCTGTTAAAGCAATTCTAACAAAGTCAACGTGCAATATTTCTTTGCCAAAGGTGTCGAACTGTACGTATTTGATAAGCGCTATTTCTTCTGAACCATCCCACTTTAGGTTAACCATTTTGGTTTCAGAGTGAAGCGTATTAATAAATTCTCTTTCGTTTATTAAGAACATCAAATTTTCCTGTTTATGTCCATACAATATGGCAGGGATTAAACCAGATTTTCTATATTTTTGTGCTTTACGTGAACCAGCATCTTTTCTTATTTTTACCTGTAGTTGTTTTGTTTCCATCTTATATTGCTTTTTTAAATATTTTTAAAAATTTTTAAACTAAAAACCTTCTAACTTAGTATGTTTAATAGTTCAGTGTTCTGAGAACATTGAACTGATAGACGTATTAGTATGAATTCTTTTAATGGCCTCACCTAAAAGGCTTGCCACGGATAGGGTTTTTATTTTCGTACCAAGGCTTTTGGCATTGTCATTCAAAGGAATAGTATCTGTTACCGCTATTTCTTTAATTAGTGAAGAACCCAATTTTTCAGCAGCAGAGCCACATAACACTGGATGAGTTGCTCCTACATATATATCTTTGGCTCCTTTTTCCTTTAATACCCTTGCCGCCTCGCATATAGAACCACCAGTAGCAATTAAATCGTCTATAATGATTGCATTTCTGTCTTTTACGTCACCAATGACAAATCCAACCTCTGTTTCTTCTGGTCCAGTTCTTCTTTTATCTACTACTGCTAATCTCATGTTCAAGTGTTTTGAATATAATCTTGCTATCTTTATGCCACCCACATCAGGCGATACTACTACAAAGTCTGATAGGTTTTTCTGCTTATAGTAACTAGAAAAAACAGGGAATGCAAGGAGATGGTCCACTGGTATATCAAAAAAGCCTTGTATCTGGGCAGCATGTAAATCTATCGTAAGCAATCTATCCGCCCCAGCTTCAGTTACAAGATTTGCAACCAGTTTCGCAGTGATTGGCACCCGTCCTTCATCTTTTCTATCTTTTCTAGCATATCCATAATAGGGCAAAACAGCAGTTATTCTAGCTGTTGACGCCTCTTAAAACAATCTATTAAGATTAATAGTTCAGTAAGATTTTCGTTTACTGGCGGACATGTGGGTTGAATAATAAATACATCTGATCCACGGACGTCTTCATTAATCTTGACGTTTATTTCACCATCTGGAAACCTCCCAACAAGGGCATTTCCAAGAGGAATAGAAATATATTCACATACTTTCTTTACAAGAGTTGGGTTTGCATTTCCAGTAAAGATTTTTATGTTGTTTAACGTATCTATACGGTTTTTTTCATCCATCTTTAGTTGAGCCCTGTTATGTATCCCATTTCACATCCATCTCCAAGTCTAATATTTCCCTTAAGGCTTACGAAAGGACCAATACGACAGCCTTTTCCCACGATTGAATAACGACTAATGTATGTGTTAGGATAAATTATAGTACCAGAACCAATCTTTGCCCCGGTTTCTACCAATGTATTGGAAGGATCAACAATTGTAACGCCCCCATCCATTAGTTTGCTTAAGATTTCTGTCTGTGCTACTTTTGCTACTTTCACAAGTTCTTTTTGAGTATTTATACCAGATATTTGAGAAGAATCTTCAATACATAGACTCTCAATCTTCTTTTTCATTTTATATAAGATATAGATTATGTCTGTTAAGTAGTATTCTTTTTTTCTATCATTTTGCTTTATAAGTTTTAGCGCATCAAATAATGGTTGCGCATTAAAAACGTAAATTCCAGAGTTGATCTCTTTAATTGTTTTTTCATCAGGATTGGCATCAGCTTCTTCTGTGATCTTTTTTATTTCACCGTTTTTATCTCTAATGATTCTACCATAACTACCTGGATCATCAATATTTGCTGTTAATATTGTCACATCTGCTTTTTGTTTTTTTATGTTTGTTAATAAGTTTTTTTTATTGTTTCTGATTTAATCAAAGGCACATCACCCTGTAGAACTATTATCATTCCATAGAAATTTTTAAGAATGGATTTTGCCATTTTAACAGCATGTCCTGTCCCTAATTGTTTTTTTTGTTCTATCCATTCTATTCCAGACGCATTAAATTCTTTTCTTATCGTTTCTTTATTATTGCCAATAACGGTTATTATATACGAAATACTGGCATTCTTAATGCTATCAACAACCCAACCTAAAACAGGTTTTCCACAGACGTCTAATAAAACCTTTGGTATGTTCGACTTCATACGGGTACTTTTGCCTGCAGCCAAAATTATAGCCACAATTTTTTTTGCCATCATTTTTTACATTAATGATTAACGTAACTATTTATTCTTAATATGGTTAACAATTATATTTTACGGTTTGAAAAAGAGTAAAAATGTTAACAAAAAACGGTATTCAATGCAAGTAAAAACTAATTTTCCATTCCATTATGACAAAGATTTGATAAAATAACTTGAAAATATTTTAGACTTGTTTCATTAGTCTCTAAATCGACAATTTCTTGCCCTGGCCCAGACCGCAGGGCGGATCGCACCATGGCCCTCTTGTCATTCTGAACGAAGCCTTTCGGCATTGTCACCCTGAGCGAAGCGAAGGGTCTTACTTTGTTGCCTCAGGGTAAACTCCGTGGAGTGAAGAATCTCTTCTCGGCACACAGAATAATGTATCGAAAAGTCCATTGACTTTCAGACAAGAGATTCTTCAGTCGTTCCTCCCTCAGAATGACACATTAATGTTGCGCAAATAAAGTCCACCCGGAGGGCGTTAAGTTCAAACTCCTTTAGTTTCAAAGAGTTAAATAAATCACAAACTACTTAGTATATATCACTGTTTTTCATTATGGTTTAAAAACCTGCAAATTTACTCACAGGCTAGAGTTTATTGCAAATTCAATTTTATAGTTATCCAACCATGGAATCCGGATAGTTTTATCAAACCAATCGGTTTCA
>MAYW01000161.1 GCA_001723765.1 Candidatus Scalindua rubra | reverse complement strand
AATATTGCTATCGTGCATCCTGCACAACTCTTTCAAAATGGCTACAACGACATCCATGTCGTTGCTTCACGCCCTTTTGGATATGTGCTTCCGCACAAAAAAAATGTAATACATTGATTCATTTACACTTAAAATGGAAATTCCTATACATTCAAGTTACAATTTATTTTCTGCTATGTATCACAAACATAATCATCGTAATAAAATAAAAAATACTAATAATGCACACTCCTATTACCAACCAGAAATTATATAAAATAAAAATTACTTTTATACGATGCTTACCCTTTACCACCTCCCCTCTTCAATAAAATCTACAATAAAGTTGTAATTTCGTATTATATTAGCGCAATATCCATACCATACAACCACGATTTTTGGCATGCCCTTAACATCAATAAACTCAAAGCCTTAGAGTTTAAGAAAAAATTAACACTATACAATTTTAGGAATAATCAGATCAAAAAATGACAAAAATCTAACACTTTTGTTCAATATTACTGATAAAATCCGTTTAAGTTACTATGAAATAAAAAGATATGCCAAATGACCATACATGGTCATGGTGTGACGATTTTTGGTCATTGTGAAAGGTTTAATTTTATCATCTTGTTTCGGAGTGTTGTTCTGGGAATGCCAAGTATTTCTGCCATATGAACCTGATTACCGTTAGCCCTTTTATGCGCCCATTTTATTAAGCTTCTTTCAAATTCCGCAACGGTATCTTGGTAATCAATTTTATCCTTGTCATTTAAATTCAAAGGCTCTTCTCTCTGTACACTTTCAAACCTTCTCAAGTGTTCAGGTAGACTCTGCACAATAATTCCATTAGCAGAGGAAAAAACTAATGCATGTTCCACAACGTTTTCTAATTCTCTAACATTACCTTGCCAGTTATATTTCATCAATAAATCCACAACCTCTTGAGAAATATCTGGTTCGGAAATTCCTAAGTGCTTGCTATATTTTTTTATAAAGTAATTTATTAGTAATGGTAAATCTTCTTTTCTCTCCCTCAAAGAGGGTATGGTTAAAGCAACAACATTCAATCTATAATACAAATCTTCCCTGAACTTTCCTTGTTTAACAAGGTTTGACAGGTCTTTTTTTGTAGCGCATATTAATCGAACATTTACTGAAATAGTTTCTTCACCACCTACTCTTTCAAATTCCCTTTCTTGAAGTACTCGAAGCAACTTTACCTGCATCTCTAAAGGAATGTCATCTACATCATCAAGAAACATGGAACCACCGTCAGCAAGTTCAAACCTTCCCCTTTTGGTCTTTATTGCGCCTGTAAAGGCACCCTTTTCATGTCCAAAGAGTTCACTTTCGAGTATTTCCTTGTTAAGTGCGGCGCAGCTCAGCTTTATGAACGGGCCGTTCTCCCTACTGCTGTTGTAATGAATTGCACCAGCAATCAGTTCCTTACCAGTTCCACTCTCACCTTGAATTAAGACTGTAGTTTCTCTATCTGATACGGTTCTGATTGTATCTAATATTTTCATCATTGCTTCACTCTTACCAACTATATTATCGTGCCCATAGAGTTCTTGAATTTCAGAACGTAGTCTTGTCACCTCTGATGTTGCTTTTTTATAAGTAAGAGCTCTTTCTAATTTGATAATCAGCTCATCTGTTGAGAAGGGTTTGCAGATATAATCGAATGCCCCTTCTCTCATAGCAGTAACTGCGCTCTCTACAGTTCCATAAGCAGTCATTATTATGACAATAGCTTTCTGTGAGATGCTTTTGATTTCCTTTAGGAATTCAATACCATCTAAACCTGGTAATCTCAGATCTGAAACAATTATATCATAGTCTTCATTTCTGACATATTTGAGCGCTTCACCTGCCGTTTTCATAGATTTTACAAAAAACCCTTCTTTTTTAAGCTGATTCTCCAATGATACTCGCATAAGTTTCTCATCATCAACAATAAGCACTTTACCCTTCATAGCTTTTTGTTTTTCTCCCAACCTGGACAAGCCAGAACTCTCCGAGGCGTAGTCTCTACGAGACGGAGTCCAAGAAGGTAAATAATTCATTTATTCTGGCTTGTCCAGATTGTCAAATGAAAACCTACGGTTTTCAAACCCTGGCCCAGACCGCAGGGCGGCCTGCCCTGCGGTCTGGGCCAGGGCAAGAAATTGTCGACTTAGAGACTGAACTAATGCGATAAATCTATTGACATTGAAACACCACAATATTAGACTATTTAATATGAAGGCAAACGGAAAATTAAAAGAATGCGTAACAGATTTAATTTTAATGAACAACATAAATCCTGGTAAAATTACTTACTTCCCGCAGGTAAACATATGATAAAGGTTGTTCCTTTTTCTGATGAACTTGCCACTCTAATTTTTCCACCATGGTCTTCTATGATCCTCTTGCTTATGGCAAGCCCTAGACCTATACCTTTCCCATCATCTTTTGTTGTAAAAAAAGGAGTAAAAATCTTATCAATTTCACCTTTTCTAATACCACATCCCGTATCCGATATCAACAACTGCACACAAGAATCATGTTCCTTACAGGGCTGAGATTCAATCAATAATTTACCACCATTAGGCATACTATCAAAGGCATTAGCAAGAAGATTTATAACCACCTGTGAAACATTATCTACATCAACGTATACTTTAGGTAAATTCGTTGCAAACCTTTTCTCCAAAGTTATATTCCCAATTTCCATCCTATGTTCCATAAAGACCAATGATGTTTTTATTATATCATTTAAATCATAGTTAGACATCTTTAAAACATACGGCTTAGAAAATGTGGTTAGACGTTTGACTATTATTTCAATCCTTTTAAGGCCCTCTTGTATCAGCGTTATAAATTCCTTCGTTTGTGGAATATTTTCAGGTTCTTTTTCGACCATCTTTACAAAATTTTGAAGCCCTCCCAACGGATTATTAACCTCATGGGCGACTTCTGCAGCCAATTCTCCAATAGCAGCAAGACGTTCTGTACGTATAAGCTGTTGTTCCATCATTTTTCGCTCAGTAATATCTCTACATATTTTCTGTATAAATTTTCTATTACCGTATTCTATTACACTAGCACTAATACTTGTAGGTACAACACTCCCATCTTTCTTCTTTTGATCAATATCGTAAATCGTACCTGAATTTTTTTCTTTTAATTGTTTCCATAATTCATCTAATCTCGGTTTATCATGAGTTGAATATATATCCCATAGCTTAAGGCCTCTCAATTCAGATTTTGAATAACCAGATAATTCCTCAGCTTTTTTATTAGTATCAATTATTTGCGCAGTATTTATATCCAAAGTAAAGATTGCATCATTTGCAGAATTAATTGATTCACGATATTTTTCTTCAGATTCCTTTAATTTTGCAGTTCTTTCACTAATTTTTTTCTCTAACCCGGAATAAGATTCCTCAAGCTCAAGCGCCATTTGGTTAAATTCGTTTGCCAATACTCCTATTTCATCTTTTACATTTATATCTATCCTCTGTGTAAGGTCTCCTCCTGCTATCGACTTTGCACCTTGTACTAAACGTTTGATGGGGTTGGTAATACTATTTGCAATAAAAAAAACTGCGATTATCACACCGGCAGTACTCACAATAACAAGTACTATAACCTGATTTTTTAACTTATTTATTGGTTCAAACGCCTCATCACTATCTTGCTTTGCTACTAGTCCCCACTTAAGCATTGGTAGATAACGATAAGCTGAAAGCACAGAAACATTTCTATAATCTGTCGTCTTGATAATTCCTTCTTTTCCCTCCGAACTCAAGACTGATGGTTGATCAATCTTGTTAGAAACTGGTATTTTAAACTTTAAAGCAGAACCTCCACGATGTCTTAAATTATTAAGGAATATCACATTCTCATCGTCGCGTCTTACAAGTAATGTCTCACCGGTTTTCCCCATGCCTGGCCAATTTTGTATCATAGGTTCAATGCTATCCTTTGTGTTCACTCTCAAAAGCAGAGCACCAATCATTATATTGGAGCCTAATAAGGTAACTGGATCAGTTTTTTGTATAGGGCCAAAAAATGTCATACATATCTGATCCGTATAATTTGAATAGTGAATGTCCTTTACAGGCAAGCCCATCATCTTTAATACATCTGTATAAAACAAAATATCATGTTCAATCTTTCCAACATTATCTTCATTTGTTGATATTATTATCTCCCCGTTTGCAATATCAGTAATGTAAATCTCATTATAAACCTTATAATTACTCTTTAGTTTATTTAGATACACTAGTAATCTCGTATAATATTCTCTTCCTATATCAGACCTTAACATACTATCTACAGAGTCCATCGATCTCCTTATATAAAGCAAACTGGTAAATGCTGCCTGTAAAAACTTGTTGCCTGAAATTATCCTTGCATCTAATAATCTTTCCTTGAGCCAATCCTGTAATTCAGCCTTTTTCAAATCAGCAATGGAAGTAAGTTGCTCGATTACCCTTTGTTCTACGGCCTTCCTACCGTTGTAATAAGAGATAATGCTAACCGTTAGAAGCGGAATCATAGTCATCAAGAGAAAACATCCTATCAACTTACCTTTAATGCTCCTAAAAAAACTAATTACTTTCTCTTTGCAGATTTCTATGGGAGGGT
This sequence comes from Candidatus Scalindua rubra, assembly GCA_001723765.1. Classification (GTDB taxonomy): domain Bacteria; phylum Planctomycetota; class Brocadiia; order Brocadiales; family Scalinduaceae; genus Scalindua_B; species Scalindua_B rubra. The sequence goes on along the minus strand of MAYW01000161.1, from coordinate 5,320 downwards.
CTATGTTCATAACTTCAATAATTCTATCTCTTTTTACTACTTATTGTCAATAAGTTATAACGCCAGGCTGGTTATTTGAAAACGTATCAGGGGAAAAAAAAATATCTCAATCAGGTAAGCCTGCCCTGCGGTCTGGGGGCCAGGGAATGATAGAATAATTCAATCTGCTTTTAACGGAGTGAGAATAAGTTCTTTAAGATGTGATGATAAAAGGTTTATGCAGGTTTATCGCATAAAAGTCATTTAGAATCAACGGACTGTGGATACAACTAACGTGACACGAATTAACAAAAATGAGAATGATGAATAAATATTCTGGTTAAAAAGGAATAAATTTACTCGCTGTATTTAAATTTCCATGAAACGCTATCTTTTTTTGGGCTAGATTTTTCTATTGCCTTAGATAATGTATCATCATTTGTCTCATTGATGAATGAATCGGGGGTAATTTCGACATCTATGGAAATTCCTCCAATATCTTTATTGGGATGCATATCCATCAAAATGCCACTAGAATCTACAGGACTGAATCGCTTGAAAAGACTAGTACCAAGTTTTTGTTCTAATGATAAACCTTTTGAAGTATCTTCAATAAATGTATCTTCCACAACCTCTATTTTGGAATTTTCAAATGAACGCCATCCCCCCAGTGGAACTCTCCATGTTAATACATTTCCATCAGGTCTTGATTTAATAACAATATCCCTAAACGCTTTTATATTTCCATCCTTAAGGTCCAAGATCAGTGCCTTTAGTTCTATACCACCTGAAATTGTCATTGTGGTAGCCTTTTCACCGTCTTGCAGTAATTTCTTTTTTTCTAAAATTGGGTAGTCATTTCGTGTTTCAACATGCTTAACCTTATATTCATGCAGCCAAAAATCCATTTTAGGTTTAAATGAGACATATTTATACAAACGTTCAACTGCCTCTGCTAGCCCCACACAACGAAATAGCATATCTAATCGTTTTAATGGGGTATAGTATTTACTAACCTCATCGAATTTTTTTTCAAGCCCTGTCGCAAATATTTCTCCAATCTCATCCCGAAAGTTTATTGAATTAATAACAGACTCTCCATTTTCAATAGAACTTAGCACTTCAGTCAGAACATCGATATGTAATTTTGTTACAACACCAACCCCCTCACGTACAGCCACAAAACTTCCTTCCCCAGGTTTAAGCCAAAAACGAGAGTGTACAGAATCATCGGTTCCTGTTTCTTTCCAATGTTTCGATGACATATAAAAATAAGACTTTACACCCCAGCGTTCTGCATCAAGAATTCCCAGCCCAAGCTTCTTGAGGATTACATCCGCCTCAAATAGATATTTCCCAAATTTGGTATTGGATATTCCTCCCTCAAAACGCACAACCTGTTTTCCAGTCTTTTCTGTTTCAGAAGACCTATCAATACTTACTAGTGGCACTTTCTTGTGTATTAATTTTGCGCGTAAGGCAACGACAAACTCATCAAGACTTATCTCAGGCTCTCCTTTGTTAAGCTGACCAACTATAATCAGGTCTTTATACTCTCTGTCATATACTATACCTGAGATGTGTGTAATCCTACCCATTTCCATTAATTCTGTAGTTGGAGGGACTGAATTTTTTAGTCTTCTTTCTGCTTCATTTAATGAATAGGCAATAAATGGTCCAGCAGTAGCAAAATAAGGAAAAGAAAAAACAAACGTGAAAATAAAGAATATATTAATATAATTAAATATCCTTTTCATAATATTACCTCATACTTAATCAATACATAAGCCCATAATATGCAACAAATGGCCAGTCGCCTTCGTCCCAAGTTGCACTATTGAAACCTGTAAAGACTCCGTCTACATGTGGAGAGTTTTTTAAATGTGGAAACGCTAAGTCCTTAAAAGTGTTACCAATATTTGAATATCTATCAGGATGATCAAAACCAGGTAGTGTTAACCCTCCTCCAATCTTTCCATTTCCTATATTAAGATTAAAAGTCTCAGGTGTAAGGTTCTTCCCTAATCCAGTATTCCAGTCATGTAATTTACTTGCGCCGTTATAGAAATGCTTGGACAAATCTGAATTTTTACTTAGCATATCACTAACCATATCTTTAGCAATATTTTGTTCGAGTGGGGATAATCTATCAAAACTTTTGGCCATATTATTAAAGCTAAACTGTCCAACTAATGGCTTACCACCAAATTTTCCAAAATTATTCAGACTATGCTCAAAGCCCTTCAACCCCGGTGTTAAATTTTCAAAGGCTTTTTTAAGTGACATATTAGTAATTTCTTCATTTGAAAGAATCACCAACAGATCTTCTTTTTTCTTTCCTTGTACATACGCTGCAAAGTTTAATATGTTTTCTAAAAAGAATTCCTTACCACACAGTCCATGTTTCTTCGCATTTTCAAAGTCCCTTTCTGCCTTATCAATTTGGTACAAAATAACTTCTATACAGCCTCGTCCGTGAAGGGCAAGAGCGAAATGTGGAGAGATTTTTAGCGCTTTGTTAAAGACATTTAGCGCATTTTCTACAGCATCTTTTCTATGTATGCACAGAAATCCAATATTGGCATAGGCATCAGCTAGGCGGAAGTCAGATAGTCTTCTTGCTTCATCAAAATCTACACGCGCATTAGCTAATCGCCCTTTTGCTGCATAGGTGACCCCCCTCGCATTCAAAACCATGACATGTTTTGGCTTAATTTCCAATGCTCTGTTGAATGCCTTTAGGGCATCGTCCCACTTTCCCAACCGCGCCAGTGCATCTCCCTTGAAATAAAGAGCAACAGCACTTTTGCCGTTTTTTTTCACAAAAACCCTCGTCCATTCATCCCAATTATTCAGGTCATCCCCTGATGAGGCACTCAAAAACATGCACAAAGATTCATTGTTCTTATTAAGTGCTAAGCATGCATGTCCTTTTATCACTCGAAGTACAGGAGATGAGCTTTGAGCATCCACTTGATCAAGCAAGTCTGCTACTTTTGACCAATCTTCGGCAAGGATTGCATCTTTTACACCTTTGTTTACTACTACGGTAGATTGAGCGTTTACTATTGTAGTTTGTAAAATAATTAAGCCAAACACCAACAAAAGACTCTTAAAAATACACGCAAAAAAATTACTTTTGTGTCTTCTCATAATTTAATCTCCTTTAAGAATTGAATTTCTTTCAAAATTTGAACACAGACATGTATAGGAAATTCTATAATCTACCAGCCCCGGCAGTGTCGTTCTGGCGGGTCAAATTATTTCAACTTATAAAGCTTATTCGTTGTATTACGAAAGGCAGTATACAGTTTTCATTGTAAATTTCATTTTGCGAAGCAAAACACAATAAATTAGTGATCGAAGTGAACTAATTTATAATAATTCATAAAATTCAAACCGCCATGATATCGCATCTGGGGATGGGCGTGTCTCAAAGATTTCCTTCCTTAATTTCGGCAATACCCGTAACCTATCCTTAAAAAAATTAGACTTAGTAATAAGCAATTCCATAGACACCCCCCACTAAAATAAAGCGTATGTATACATTCTTCACTGTAAGGATAATTATTAATTGGATGAGACAGGTTTCTTGTAAGGTTTATCCCATCAACAGTATCTGGAGTTTCATAACTAGGAACCTGGTATCCACTCAAAAAATAATCCACATTTTTTAGGGCAATTTTTTCATAATACATGAGCCTTAAAACGGTAGTTACATTAAATAATGATTTCAGTTTTTTGTACCTGGAATGAACTGCTGCAATCTCATCGTAGCTATTTGAAAAACTATTAGCAAACGAAGATGCATGCTTACTTTTCTGGCCTTTTAAATTAACGATCTTTCCCTTTGACTTATTTATCAATTGCTTTTCAGTCAATACCTGAACACCAAACTCTTTTACAGTTATAGTATTTCCCTTCTTTGCAAATCTTGGTTTTGTCGGATAAAACCAAAACCTATTTGAATCCTCATGTGGAGACATATTTCCATTACAACTTTTTATTTCTTGTTTATATTCGTTCAAAACCAGTTCATAATAACTCTTGAAGTCAGACACACTTGTTGGAATTATGGCCGCTGCCAGTCTCTTGAGATGGTAGTCACAATCAAATAAGGTATAACCGAATTGAGATTGATCAGTAAACTTTCCAAAGAATTTAACCCGCTGAAGACCTCCAAAATCACGAGGGTCTTCGGGGTCTATCGTTACACCCGGAACGTTGTTTGTGAAGACTTCTTTTAACGCTACTACAAAGTCATTGATGTCTATGGGCGGCATAGCTTTGTCGCTTATCCCAAATAGCACACATTCACCATTTAGTGGTTTGTAAGATATCCCCTTGAATTCCGTGATACCAAATAGGAATTTCAGATCAGTATCCATAGTTAACCCACTACTTTGAGCGTCTTTGACTGCTTTTTGAAGCTGTGGGAGCGATATGGCTATATACTCAGCTTTCTTTCCCATGTTAGCAACATCAATTTCTTTATTATTCCAGCCAACTAATCTGTCTCTATGTTGAATCAATAAGATCGCTACAATTAAGCCCATTATTAAGTATCTTAATTTCATCATCTTAAACTTCTCCCTTTTTTAGTCTTATCTTTCTAACCAAAAAACAACCCGAAAAAAATACGAAAAAAAATGTAATGATAAAAGCAGTATTACCCTTTATGCCAACATGAATAACAAGTCTACCAAGGAATAATGCTGCTAACACAACGAAAAAAATCACAAAGCAAAATGCGTAACCTCTAAAACCAAACCCCACTGATACCGTCTCACCTCTCCTTGTGGTATTTGAATTTGATACAGATGAATAAGTATCAAAAAGGCATATATCATACTTGTTACGTTTATGTGTATCGCTTAGGATGTTATATGCCTCATTCATAAGCTTGCACATTTCCAGACGCTTATTCTTTTCTGCATGGTCCAAAAACTTATCTGGATGCACCTCTTTTATGCGACTTCTATACGCCCTTTTGATCTCATCAGAAGATGCGTTAAAGTTAACACCTAACAAGAGTTTACGAATTAGCCGTGGCTAATTCGCCAACTCATTATATTACAACGAGTTAGAGTTTTTAATCATTCCCCCTAACTTTTTGTATTGGTATGTACATTATTTTATTGACTTTATGGCATAATTATGGTAATCTTCCCCCTAACTAATAATTGTTCGTGGGATTCCATGGCCTATTTGACTCGTAAACGTATCAAAGGCATTACTTATTATTATGCAGAGGAAAGTGAATGGAGAAATGGACGATCAAAACGGATATGGCAAAAATATTTAGGACCACTTTCAAAAATTATTGCCGCAATTGAAGGAA
>MAYW01000160.1 GCA_001723765.1 Candidatus Scalindua rubra | reverse complement strand
CTGAGAGATTTTGTCATATGCCATATATATAATACCTTATATGTCTTTTGTCAAGTTTTATTTAAATTTCTTCTGTAAGAAAATATCTGCTCAAACTCAAAGTTATCTATTGTGTTTATGGCGTAATAGCTGAACCTTGAGGGATCCCTTTTTCTAAGCTTTCCACAGATTTTCCGTCCCACACTTCAGCCTTAACCCACAAACTTATTAACCTTATAATATCTTTGTCTTTAATAAGTCTTTTAACTTTCTTGATAAGAATATCATGGTCTACACTATCAAAAAAGGCATCAATATCAGCATCTACCACCCATATATACCCTTCCTCATGATACTCCTTAATCTTATAAACGGCCTGTTTTACAGACCTTCCCTTCCTGTAAGCATAGCTGCAATGTTCAAATTCGGCTTCTAAGACAGGCTCGATTATCTCAAGTACAGCCGTTTGCGCCACTCGGTCTCTGACTGTTGGAATAGAAAGCGCCCTGGTTTCTCTATTGCCTTTATCTACAAGTATTCTCAAAAGGGGTAAAGGCTGGTAAGTACCAGATAATAATTCATTTCTTAAATTATAGAGATTCTTCTTGATATTCTTATCGAATTCCTCCACCGTGACCCCATCCACCCCTGCGCAACCCTGGTTATCCCTAACCCTCTGGAAGGCTGATTTGAGTGTTGATTGATTGGTAATTTCTTTAAACATCATAAGGGATTGTGGTCAAAAATCCCGAACTCTTATCTTTCGTATTTGCTAACCAATAGTGCCTTTTGTGTTTCTGGAACTGGCTTATTATCTTTATATTCTGAGTAAACATACTGTGTATCAACCGTTCTTTCGTCCGATGCAATATGAGCAGCAATTGACATTATTGATGTTCCACTAGTAATGTCTACAACAATATCCTTTAACGATAGTCCCTGATCTAACATCCAGTTTATGAGGTGTTCCGTGTCTTCTTTGATCTCCCGGATATTTGTTGGTTCGACAGCCTTTTCACGGTATTCGTCCTTTCCTATATTTGCCGCTTTAGCAATAGATTTTCCAACCTGAGATTCTAAAGTTTGTTGTGTGCCAATAAAGGCACAATATTGAGGTCTTAATGTTTTGATTACCTTAAGCGCTGGGCTGTTACTAAGATGGCTTGTAAATCCAATAGTAAAAATTACTCCTTTTCTCTTTATAGAAAGAGCTTTGCCTTCTCCAATTTTTCTTCGTTTAGACTGTATGATACTTGAAACAGAAACTACTATCGCTACCACCAAAAGGAGTGCAATCGCCGCAGAAGCAATTACAACAGGTTTATTCTCCAAAAAAATTGAAAATGCATTTGTTATTAGTTGAATTGCAATGGCAATAATGGCAATCTCGAGCCACTTTTCTTTTATAAATGAGGTTAATGTATACATGATTTACACCTAAATTAATTTTATATAAATTCTTTTACTTCTTCCCTTACCACTCCTCCTAAAATCAGATTTTCTCAATCCCTTTTTAATAAAGTTAACAACTCTCATACTTATTGACTTTACAACTTCAGTACCGGAAATTGAGGTAAGTCCTCCTTCTTTATTCCAGAAAATCTAAATACAACATCTAGAAGTTTTTTCGTATGTGTCAGATGTTACTGAAACAAATCCATGAGCAAGTATTGAACTATTACGAATATCTAATAAACCACGAATCTCTTTGTCATAAATAGCAAAAAAAAACTCTCCCAATGAATCATTCAACTCTTTCAAAAGTTCATACGATGCAAATAGGCTGAGCTTAATTTTATTATCCTTATCATCTCGATATTTAACTACATAATCACTTCTGATGCTCTCCGGGATAAGTTCCTCACTGACATTAGCACTGTCTATCTGATAAGATGATTGAAGCCTGCACTGTGCGATCGCCTCCATAGCACGGTATAATCGTGCTACTGCATCGTCATATTTATTCTCAAGCTCTGCCCTCCTCATGGCATTAGCTATCAGGTCATAATGCAATAATTCATCGTTACCCTTTAATCTTTCAAGGAAATCTATATTCTGGAGTAGTATTGTAACAAGATCTTCCACCTTTTTATCACCTATAGAATATGTCTTAACTATGTCTCTGCATTTATACAACCTTTGACAGGCGTCTTTGTGCTTAAAACTATCCCACAAATCATAGCCATTTGTCATATCTTTTAACGCCCGGAAAAATGGTCTGTGATTGTCACCAACTTTCTTCTCTACTTCAGTAAACACCTCAGATGCAGAGGTATATCTCGCCTTGTTAAAGAGTATATAAGCCTTTTTCTTTGCCATAAAGGCAATTTCATTCCATGGATTATCAAGAAACCACATTCTTTCCTTACCACCAATTACAATACCAACGCCGTCTTTTGACCTCTCCACACCACCCACGTATGAATAAACGGATGAACCTTCAATGGTTGCGAGCGTAATGGCTGCAGTCATGGTCTTTGTACCACCTGTATAATCAACTACCATTTCATCGCTATTTATACCCCATTTATGCAGGATTAATGGAAGCCTGTCTACTATCTCTCTATAACATTCTGACAGCCCCTCTGCACTTGGAGTTATAATCCAGTCCCAGTGCCTTGGCTGAAAGTCAAGGTTTGGTAATATGTCCTTCTCAGTGCTATCCCTTGTAGCGTCTGAGACAAAAAAGCAGATATACTCAGGCTTTTGCCTATTCAGGCTAAAGATAATGGGATCTGGAGTTCCACCTACCGATACCAGGACTGCTTTTGTGTTTTGTTGAGTCATTTTTGTTATGATCTCAAATAGTTAGAATAGCCCAACCAAATGGTAATAAATCATTATTACTATCTGGACTGGGGGTATCGGATGCCAGCCAGATAGTCGTTGCCTGTTCTGCAAACTTCGGCTGAGTTCCCCTACCCTGCATAATCTTTATGTATCTATTATTCTCTATAGTCACAGATTCTGCACCTGAATGTCTACCTATCCTGACCAGGAAAGCTGATATGCCCATTGTGTCTTTGTATGATGAATGTATTGTGTTTAAAACCTTAGAGCTTGCGTTTATGTTTTTGAGTGTTGTCTCGTCTTCATCTTCGCATATTGATCTATAGAAATAGTCCAGTGAATTTAAGATTGTTTCTCTGGTAACCGGAATGGATATGTTTGAACCTCTTTCTGGTTTTTCAATATTAATAATTCCCTCAAATATTTCATCTTTCTGTATGGTTTCAAGTATCTGAAAAGGGCCTCGTGCTTCAAACTGAGATTGCTTCTTCTTTTTATTCACAGCATATCCTATCTTCGTCCTTACACCATTAACAGCTTGTAAATCAGAGATCTTTACTAAACGGAAGGGATCGGTGTTAAATGAACCTTTTAATAAATTATCTTCCAATTCCTTGGCCAGCCTTTTCTTTCTTATGTTTTTATCAATCATAAAGGGATTTTGTAAATCATCTCTAGACATCTTTCTAGAGATTTCCCACCAGTTTTTTACATCTCTATCCTTTGCTATCTTGCTTAAATACGCAGTCCTTAAAGCCCCTTTAAGTGAAGACCCTGGGATGTATGGGATATTGTCATGCGGGTTATATGCGGTCCTGCTTATTTCAAATTGGTTGATTACGGCCTTCTTGTCAAATCGTGACATACTCAAAATTTTCTTGTACTGATCTAAAAGAGCAGGGACAATTTCTACCTCTCTACCGCCTACCTGCGGTTTGTATGATTTTTTTATAAACTTAAAAATGTTCAGCAAATTATCAGCCATACTCACCTTTGCTAATTCTGCCTTTTCATTCTGATCAAGTACATAAATTAACTTCAGAAGATCAAACTCGATAAGTATCTGTTTGTCTTCATCAATCACAAAACTGGTAGGCTCATAAACATCATCACATCCGATATGAACTGGTGATAATATTTGTAACCTGATTTTTAAGGGTTTTCCCATTTGTTACACCTCCACCTTTACAGGGATATATAGTGAATAACCTTGGGCAACGGATTTTGGCTCTGACTTTGAAATATCCGTTATAGCTCTACCGATATAGGGCTTATTAAGTACTTCACTGTCTCTTGGTTTAAATATTCCTCCCTCATCAGCCATAATGATAGGATTTTTAAATGGATTACCAGACTTTGCCAACACATCCCCATGTCTTCCAAATCTAGTAAATGGAGTAAAATACATCTCCGTAAATGTATCTTTTTCTGGAACGCATGGGGCAAGTGTATAACATGCATTCGGCGTATTGTTTCCCATCTTTGAGAGGTCTATTTCGTCTATCTCACCCAGTTCATACCTGCCAAGTCCTGCAGATGCATCTTTACCAAAACCAGTGTAACCGATTTGTTGAAGTCCTAATTTAATCTTATCAATATTTGTTGTGTTTTCATCAATCCCGACAAATAGCACTAACTCCGTTTCCGGTAAAAACACATGCTGTTCAACTGTAAATGGGGCAAAACCCTCCATACCGGTTGTGCCTACAAGTCTGTTTATTTTATTGTGAGATTGAGAAAAAGAAGTAATGAATTTATTCGTCCCGGCTTTTCTCAGCCGCTTTCTTGTATCTTCACTTACGTTAGCTTTTATGTCTTCAAGCAACGCACTGTCAGGGAGAAAACTTAATTCCTTAAATGATGAAAAGCGTTTATTTTTACTTAATACCATCCAATTCTTAGCTTTATTATCTTTTCGTTTTTCTATCCTCTGCTTCTTGTCTTCGGGTAGATTAAACATCTCATCTGGTGGAAGACTGGGTGTTTTAAATGCATAGTAATGACTTGTACCTATACAGAATCTGGGGTAGGCAGATGAAAATATGGCAAAGGGTTTTGTTTTATAATTTGAAAGGAGACTATCAAGATCCTTACCAAATAATTTTTCATCGTAGGCACCTTGCCAGCAAAAATGCCCGAAAATGGTATCGCCCTTCAAAAGAGTTCCAAATCCGGCAGTAGGTTTGATGGTTATCTCATAAGTTCTCAAGGTTTATGTTCCTCTTAAAAAAGATTTAGTTCCTTGAAATTATCATCCATTACCTTTTCATCAAACTCAAAGGCAATCCTTCCGTATCCCCTGCTTCCACTCCCGCCAAGGGCATCCATCTCAAGAAGTTTTAATCCCTTTAATAAGACATTTTCAAAAAGCTCTTCATCTCCTTCCTGTAAAACCTTAAATGTTACAAGCAACCTGAACTTCGTACCCTCAGGTACTCTTTCTATAAATCTGGGATGTTCTGCAGTACCTTTTATTCTGTCAATAACATTCTCAGATTTTACTTCCGTCAAAAACCATCTATTATCAATTGCATGCTTTTTCCACTTATCATCGAGATAACAATCAGCAAAAGAGACCCTTGTTGGCCCAAAACATGTTTCATCTTCTATATCAGACCCGCTTGAGCCAAAGACCTTAAGAATCGCCTCACACTTAGCTCTTAAATCAGAATCATTTTTAACCGCCTCTACTTCCAAGGTCTTACCTGAAACGACATCACCGCCCGTATGAACCATTAATCCGCTTTCCATTTCCAAAAGAGACCTTACCTTACCCTTGAGTGAAGAACCAGGGATATATGGCTCTAACGTATGAGGGTGTTTAACTACGGGGCTATCTGTACCTCCAATGTGCATTTCCATATCACCAGAACCAATATGTAAACCACTTTTTAGTGTAATAGTGCCTTCGATTTTTTTAACTGCTGCTAGTTTCATCTTCCACCTCCTTCTGATGGTCTAAAATATTTATAATATCCCATAAACGCCTCAAATAAACCTGCAAAGGCATCAAAATCTTCTTTATCCTTAATCTGTTTCAGTGAATCTGAAATAAAATCCTTAAATCCATTTGAAACCAAGTTTCTGCCCAATGCATAAGCCACCTTTGCATTAAGCATCTTTAAATAAGGAAGTATGTTGTAAAACTCGTCAGGATTAGGATTTTCTTTTAACATATTGTCGAACCTTAAGACCTCATTATAGAATTTTCGTATTTGGCTAGGCTTGTTAATTTTGTTACTTCCTTCATCGTAGATCTTTTTAGCTAATATCTCTGCATTTGACGAAAATAAATCTGGATTTAGTTGTTTTTCTTCTTTGTTTTTCCAAAATTCCATATCTTATCCCCTCCTCTATCTTTGATTATAAATAACCTGCCATAGTGGTATTTTCATGGTGCCGCCGTACTGTGCTAGCCAACCTGCAGCCTTTTCCACCTCACTTAGTGCTCTGTCTTTCTCATCACCCTTTAAATTCTTACCAACATTTCTAATTAGTGTATATTTAAACATTGCTCCCCACTTCAGACATTCACACTCCTCCATATCAACCCCATCCTTTATTGTTAACAGCTCTTTTTCTTGTTCTGCCAAACTGGAAAAAGTATTCAGCCGGTACAGCATCGCATTATTGATAGTCTTACTATCCATCCAGGATTCAATAGTCTCTTTAATCTTGTTTAAATCCTCATAGTCTCTCCATTTAACAGACTCGTCAAAAATTGTTATGGAATTTCTTCCATTTCCCTTAGATTTCTTCAATGAGGTTTCTGATCTTTCACCAATAGATAATACTGGCTCTCCTGGCTTGTTTATACTTATACCTGCTGAAAGGGTGATTTTATTATTACCACAAACATATTTTTGGAAAAATTCATCCAGAAACATTGCAAAATCAATAATCTTATTCCATGGCCCAATTAAAAAAAGGTCGTCTCCTCCTGCAAATACAGTATAAATATTCTCAAAATCTTCTTTTGTGCTTAAAGTATTGGGCAAATAAATTGTAAAAAAGTGATTCATTTGTCTACTCAAAGTTGCCAGCCTCGAAAGACTGTTACGTTTAAGTCCGCAGGCAAATATAAGCCCTAAATTATCCACATCTGCCTTAAGTACTCCTAATGCTTCTATACCTGCAAATTTATCTGGTACATCAGTAGAATTTAATGCCCACTTGGCAATATGATGAAATGATTTTGGTACTTTATCATTTAACATATCAAACAATTCCTCTTTCTTCTTTTCACTCTTTTCACCGTAAAGCAACCGATTAAGACTTTCATCTTCTTCATCATCTTTTGAATATTTAGGTACATAACCATTTATAAACTTTGCAGTTATTTTCTTTGATAAATTTCCATCCTGTGATATGGAAATATCCCAATATTTAAGGAGAGTTCCTTTATCTGATAGTTGCATCAATTTTCCGTCTACATCCAGAGAAACCTGATATTCACTAAATATTGGTTCGCATAGTTTTTTACCATAAATTTCTGCATCAATTGTGGTGATGGCTATCTTATCTGTTTTAACAATATTGGTACCTAGATAGATATGGTCTCTGCAGACCTTACAGGCAGATTCGTCTTTTATCAATTGATCATTTTCTACCTCAGCGCTTGAGGGTCTTTTACCGCAAAACGGGCATAACTTCTTACTCAAATCATTGTTGAACTGGTCAAGATAGTTTCCAATTACACCACCGTATTTATCAAGATTGATCTTATTATATTTTTTCTTTTCCGAATCCTCGGTTATTCTATCCCACAATGAATCGAATCTTTTTGATACAAAATCATCACTTGAAGCATCAATAAGGGATATGCCAAAAGAGGTTTCTCCATAAAACATCCTTATCAACCAATCATTAATTTTTTCTTGAATAGTCTTGATTGCGTCATTTGTTTGTTTTGTATTTGGTGCAATGATAGAAAATTTTCCAGCAGCGTTCGTTATAATAGAACAAGTGGTTAAACCTATCTCTCTACATAGCATATCAGCAGCGAGTTCCGTAATAAGAGACACAGCAAATGATCTTCCCCTTAAAAGTTTAGCGGCAGCCTTATTTGTGCTACCACCTTCTGTAAAAATAAAATTTTGTATCCCGTAAAAGTCACCGTTGACAATCAAAAACTTCTTGTCCGCATAATCCTTTATATTTTCTACCTCCATACTATTGTTCTGCAAATGATACAAGTAAACGGCAGAAGCCAGAGCAGCCGTTGTCTTCGAGTGGTCATAAAGAGACACATCAGGAACTACATTGCCGACTGTGGCAGCAGGTATATGGGAGGCATAAATCATAAACAGGCTATCAAAGTGTTCAAACCATAGAGGTACATTTTTTTTGTGCTCCAGAAACTCCAGAGCACCTACGAAATTTAGAAATAAATCTTTGTATTCCTCCGAAGCTCGAGTGCTGTCCAGAAGACGGTAGTCTTCTCTATCTACTGGGAATATATTTTCCGGTGAAAGCTCCTTGAGTGGATACCTATAAAGATAAGCATTCAGATTGTCTTCTTTCCATTTCCCGTCTGTCGATATACCTTCAAATATAGTAAGCAATCGTGTTTTCTTGTAATCTTGAACTTTTATTTCCTTGTTGTAATCTTCAAACTCGTCCCTATCAAACCCGCTGCTTACCCTGTCCGCTATCGCGATAATCCACTGAAAGGGTGTCTCTGGTTTGTGATGTCCGGCTGCAAGATTCATAAAGTCATCTATCGATCCCCAATTTCCCCTGTTAAATTCATGGGGAAGAAATTTCTCGATGTGATCAATAAAAGCCGCAGTGTAGACAGCATGTTTATGCGTATGCCTGCCATCAAAAAAAGGTTGATACAAATCTGTATGGTTGTTTAAAAATTCAGGGTTAATATCCATACAGCCCATTTCTGCAAATTTCCCAATGTCGTGCAAGAAACCTGAAATTGCTATTTTGTTAATATTTTCATCCATACTAAGACTCCTTTGTAATATGCAATAATGCCCCAAGCACTACCGTCTGATATTCCTTTTTCTGTTTCTCATCCATAAAAAATCCTCTTTATTTAATTTTTAATTGATCATTGTTAATTCATAATTCTCATTAATCATTCATCATTAGTAATTGTTCATTCTTCATTCTTCATTGTTAATTGTGCATTCTATACTGTCCCAATCCAAAACTCGTTCCCTTACCAACATGAATATACTCACCTAATCTAAGAAATTGTAAAAATGGTTTAAGATTTCCTTCATATTTTGTAGCCCCCAATACCCCGCCCAGTGTCATCTTTTGCTTTTGCCTGGTGGAATAGCGTTCCCAGTCAAACCATTGTAAATCATTAGATACCGTCTTAATTTTCTCTGCTTCTTCAATATATGTTTTGAAATCACATTCTAACTCCTTACCACAATGGAAATATAATAGTGATGAGACCCTGCGAAGGAGATTCCTAAAGATTACATGAAACTCAATATTATCCGTTATCTTTCCATCAAACCGAACTCGAAACGGTGTTAGAAATTTTAACTCGACCCAGGTATTATTCATCTGGTTTTCTTTATGATTTAACTGTGAGGCATCCAATAAAGGATAGTCGTTTTGAAGTACTTCTTTTTCACAGGAATAAATAGTATTACTTTCTCCATTTACATCCAGGCCCTCAACTCTCTCTAAAATAAATTTACCTCGATCCCTCCCTATTCCCTGTTTACCCAATTCAGCAAATGTAAGTATATAATATGGCAGATAATCAACTGCCCTGCCAATCAAGATCAGATTAAACGTAAGCCTGTCGTCCTGTTTTATTACCCTAGTATCATCCAACGGCGGCTCTATAACAAAGGGGTGAGGTATTGTCCTGTATAACCTTAATACCTTTGTGTCTTCAGGTGGAGCTGTCTCAAAGACATAGCTGTAAACACATTTCCTGTGCAGTAAACATTCTGAACATTCTTTTTTTGTTCTTTGGATACATACAATCTTCTTAAAGGCATATCCAAAGCCTCCCCTGAACACAGCTCCCTTGTATTGGGGTAAAGATATTTCTTCCACTGCCCGTATGGTGAATCTAAATTTTGCAAATTTAAAATGGTTAAGCATTTTTATGTATAAAATAAAACCCTTTTTAGTGAAGGAACTTGTCATTCCCGCAGTCTGTTGAGCGGGAATCTAGCTATTCTGTTTTTTGGAT
>MAYW01000159.1 GCA_001723765.1 Candidatus Scalindua rubra | reverse complement strand
GAGGTATTTGAATGTTTTCCCAAATGGAAAGAAAAAACCAGCAACCCAGTCGATTGTTAGCAAAATGGATAAGGTGCAGAAACGAATCTTCGACTTATTTAAAATGAAGCATTACTTGCCAAGTTAGGGGGAAGGACTGGATGCTGTAACTTGTTATAGTATTATAAGTTGCAGAATTAGCCACGGCTAATTCGTAAACTCACGCTAGTACACATATGCTTCCTAACTTCCTCAGTATATTCCTCTTCTGTTACCAGTAAGGTCACCTGTTTGCCTTTTAAATATTTGTGAAGATTCTTTGCAATATTTATCTTTGGTTCTTTTGAAATCCGACCTAAGGGTGTATCAATAACAATTGGGGCGTCAAAACCAGATACCATGTTTAAGGCTGCCATAAAAGATAATGCAAGCACCTGACGCTCTCCAGCAGAAAGTGTGCCAATTGAATCTTTGTTATTTTGGTCTAATACAGAAATATTATATCCTTCACTAATCGTTACTTTTTTATAATTTTCCTGTTTCCATATTAGTGTAAAAAACTGTTGATTAGTCTTTACTTCAATTTCAGATCTAATTTCATTCATTATTTCATTTTTAAGTTTTTCCGAAATATCCATAGCTTTCCTGCAAAATAGCAATTTATTCCTCAATTCATCATGCTCTTTTATTTTTCGTACCTGTTTTTCATATTCTTTACCACAATGCTCGATATCCTTCTGTAAACTTTCTATTTCAACCTTTAGTCGAGCAATTTCTTCCATTTTTTCTTCGCTACTTCTTTTCGTTGTTTCAAGTATACTCTCCCAACGCTCAATATTGTAATCACCTATTTTTGAAAGCTTGTCCTCTATATTTTTTTGTTCTTTACTCGCTTCTTTACACCTATTTTCCAGTTTATTAATATTTTCACTGTTCTGTCGGCGTGTTTTGTCAAAAGAATTTAATGCTTTAAGCATTCTTTCTAACTCATATCTTTCCTTTATTAATTCTTCAGTAATATCAGAAATTTCATCACACTCATTTAAAACTTTTTCGATATTGTTACGGGCAGGACTGTCACTAGAGATATCTGTGAGGCAAATGCACTTCCCGTTTTCCAAGAGTTTTTGAATAAAACTCCTTTTATAATCTGGAGGGATTTCTCCACTGTCTATCTTTTTTGATACCTTTTTTTCTGCTTCACATATTGCTGTATAGCATAGTAACAACGGTGCATTCTTAATAAGATAATCTGAATGCTTTTGTTTAAGTTCTTCTATTTCATTATTCCATATATCAAAGTTTTTTTCCAACAGTTCTCTTTTTTCTTGTAAGTCTCTTACTTCAGCGCTGGATGGATAATTTCTTAATTTCTCTGCAATTTCATTTGATTTCTTTTCTAATTCACTTTTATCTTTCCGTAGCTCTGTCAATCTGTTTTTCTTTTCTTTTAGCTCATTTTGTACATGGTCGAGCAAAGTTTTAGTTTCGTCTGCCTTTGGGCTAATATCTTTTAGTTGTTTAGCATACTCATTTTCCCGAATTCTTAAATGCCCAATTACCTTTTCAAACAAATTGAGTTGAGATATTTTAAATACTTCCTGTTTAATATTTTCTTGATTTGGATTTTTAAAATATTCATTAAGTCTTTCTCCATCGAAAAAGAAATACTCCTGGATTTCTTTAGGGGCTACTATTTCAACTCTATGTTCTGGTTCATCGGCGATTTTGTAGTCTCCACTTATTTGATAATGTACACTAAACCTGTTTTCTTTCTTTGCAGTATCATCCTTTATCAGAGTATATCCGTAAGTCAGGTCAGTTTTTTTGACTCGGAGAAGTCTTTTAAAGATCATTCTTTTATTTTCTTTGTCCAAAAGGTCTGCTTCCACTATGACTTCAAGAATATCACCAGATTTTGCACCTTTTAATGCTGCGTTGTTAATTATAGGTAAACCCTTATCTGCATCACTTATATGTATTTCCTTGTTATATAGACACCAGGTTATTGCATTTAGTATATTCGTTTTCCCCGTCCCCATAGCACCCTGGATTACAGTAATTTGTTTTTCTTCATTTTTATAAGCAAATTCAATGATACAGTCCTTGTATTGTCGATAATTTTTAAGTTTCAATTTTTCCAATTTCATTTTTCAAATTCCTTTGAATACATCTTAATCTTCCTGTCATATATCTCTGAATAATTCCACCTGGATTGATCTTTATGTGCAAATTCTTCTCGAATCATATCGATAATAAACTGTTTAAGGTTTTTATGACATTTGTTATTCCGTAGTTTTTTAATTATTTTCACGTTAACATCCTCTTTCATAGTTACCTCCTAAGCACGTTGTCTAAAAGTATCCTCTACTTCTTCGATATTATTGATGCATTCAAGAAAGTTCTTAGCATCTCTAGCAAATTCTAAACATCTTTCTAACTCTTTTTCTAATATTCTTTGTTCCAATTCAATTAATTCATCTGGTATTTCAGCCTCAATTGGTGGCAAAACAATGAAATCATAAATGATAGCTTCTTCCTTCCCTAGATATCTTCTAAGCATTCTTCCTCTTCTCTGGATATATTGTCTAGGGTTTTCTGTATTTGCTAAAATAATCCCTATTCGGGCTGGCGGTATATCAACACCTTCATCCAAACATTTCATTGCTACCAGTGCCTGATAGGAACCTTCTGCGAATTCCTTTAGAAGATGTTCCCTTTCTGAAATACCACCATACTTTTCTTCTGGCCGAGTACTTTCGTTTTTTGTAAACTTATGTTGGATAATATGTTTTTCGACTAATATATTTTGAACAATGTCAATTTGATCTGGAGAACAGTATATAAGACAATGTCTTAACTGTCCTAAATCCTCCAATATTTCCTTAAATACATTGTATTTATTGGCTGCATTTCTTATAACATCTTGGCGTTTGTTGCAAAGTAAAATGAAGTGCCTTTTTTGCTCTTCTTTGTCTTTTGTTCTGTAATAAAACTTTCTAATTCTTTTAGTCTCTTCTATGTATTCTTCAAACTCCTCTCGAGTTAGTTTCACAAAATAAGGTTTATATTTATAAGGCACTAAGTATGTTTGGCCTGTGTCTGGATTTATGGTTTTAATTGCTTTGCGCAAAGGGAAGCTATACTTATCGTCTTCATCTCTTATATTAAAATATCTAAGCATCTCAATTGTCCCTTCAGGGTCAAACCAGCGACTGGGTGTAGCACTTAAACCTAACCTAAAACAATAGTGTTCTATAAATCCTTTTTTTCTTTCTTCTGACCACATTCCATGAACTTCATCACCTATTAAAAAAAGTTTACTTTTAACCATTTCAACTATGTTGATAAAGTCTGGAGCATAAAATGTGTCATGCGTTGTGAAAACTACTAGAAATTTACGATTATCATTGTTTATATCTCTAATGCAATCTATTAACTTGCTTTTCCATCCCGAGTTACTACTATCAGCAACTATATATTCTGCACTAATTCCAAATTCGTCTAAATCGTCTTTCCATTGGGTTATAAGATGATTATAAGGACATGCGATAACTGTAGCAAGTTTTTCCTCTTCTGAAATCAAATGTTTCAGACACCCTAAAGCAGCAAAAGTTTTTCCCGTGCCAGTAGCCATCTCAAAAAGACACCTTTTATTATTTTTAAGCCATTTGTCGATAGCCTCAGTTTGATGTTCCCACAATTTGATTTCTTTTTTTTCAACTCTATACAATTTAGATTTTAATAGTTCAATATTATCTGGAGCTATTTCAATTAGCTTATTTTTAACTGCCTCTGGAATGTTGATAACTTCTACCCTCTTTGCTAGCCCTCCCCAGAATTTTAGGAATTTATCGCAGTCGGCCTGCAAATACTTTCTTTGGGATTCTTCCCAACTACAAAATACTTTAAATTCTTCGATATTCCTAGTCCATGCACTTGCTGATTCATTATCTGAGCCACTGAAGGAGATTTTGTTACCATCGGAATCGGACAAGATTCCTACTTTTTGATGAAAGATTCCAGTCTGCTCAACTTTAATATAATCTAATGGTCTTTTGTTAAAGTCTCTTACAATTGCAACTTTGATTTCTAGTAGTTTATTTGAAATCATCCATCCCAATGCTTTTACGTGATTTGAAATAAATTCATTTTGTAAACTTTCAATGTTTTCTATATCTCGAAGGGCACATTCTTCAATTACTTCTACTGGGTTTTTTTCTGCCTCAATGATAGACTCAACATCTTCTTTCTTTAGTTTGGCACTACAGATTAACTCAATTCTTCCTTTATTGGATATAAGTCCTGAGATGCCTCTTGCAGCGACTGCTAAACTGCTTGAGCAAAAAAAACCTGCTAGACGTTGATATTTAATGGAAGCAGACAGGGCAGGGATATAAAATGAGTGCAATATAACATCTGTATCTGAATCATAGAAATTTTTTATATCCAAATTTCTCAAATTCATTGGAACGGTGATATGTATAAAATAATTAGTATTTCAATTTAATAATGGTGACACAGGTTGTTTATTAATTCTTACAAAGCTTTACCATGGTAATGCAATTCATCGTCAATCAAAATTTTTGATAGGATTGTGTGTTGTGTAGACAACTTGTCCGCGAATATAAGTGTATATGAAAATCTTACTTGTATAAACAAGTAAATTCAATTCTTTTGAAGATAATCAAAATGTGATAAAAGAGGTTTGTACTGCCTTTTTCCTTTAGATAATTATAAAAGAGTGTCTTTGTTTTGCAATATAAAACCCATATTTTGGTGATTTTTCTGGGAGTCTGTCCTAAGCGAAATTATGGATTCGCTCGATAATACAAAGAAATCAGAAAAACTGTTTCTTTATCCAAATTTATATATTTATTTCTCAATAGTGGAAGTTTTATTTATATCATACTCAAGGCTTCGTCCGCAGCCTTTTCAGATGCACCGGGAGAACCAATTATAGATTTTACCTCTTTAAGACCATCAACACACATCTGCCTTTTTTCCTCACTTAATAGTAACTCAGTTGCATGGGAAGTTAACCACTTATATTCGTCCCTATACATAAGCTTTTCTGGTACAATCATTTTTTCTGCAATCTTATTAACCAGGCTTACATAAAGCGTATTCATAAATGGCCTGGCAACGAAATAAGAAAAAGGCGAGATGCGATAACATATAACCATGGGTACATTATAAAAAGCGATCTCTAACGCTATAGTACCTGAACTGGATATGCAAAGAGAAGAGGCCTTTATTACTTCAGAAATTTTTTCTGTAACTATTTCAACCGGCAAATGAACATCCCTATTTGCGGACGTATGTCTCTTTGTGAGACCATTTATTAGTTCAAAATTGTTCGTATCACTACAAGATATAAAAAATCTGGTAGAAGGAATTTTTTTGTAGATTAGGGTTGCTGCTTCCAGAAGAATTGGTAACAGCCGCTTTATCACTTGAGTTCGACTTCCCGGTAACAGAGAAACAACATCCCCATTTTCTCTTTGTTTAATTTTATCAATGAAATCTTTGTCTACATCCCTCACATTATGTTCATCAAAGAGAGGATGACCAACATATTTTACAGGAATTCCCTCACTAGAAAAGAATGCTTCCTCAAATGGATATATGACTACCATCTTATCTGCCAATTTCTTTACCTTTTTTACCCTCCATGGTGAATGAGCCCATAGTTGGGGGCTTATGTAATACATTACAGGTATATTCCTTTTCTTTGCGGCCTTCGCAAGATAAAAGTTAAAACCTGCGTAATCAATTAATATGACTAGTTCAGGCTTCTCATCATCAAAAAAACGAGTACAATCTGAAAATACATTCCATAACTCAGGAATCTTTCCTAAAGTATGTAACCACATAACAGAACGAGAACTCATATCATGAATACAATGAAGCCCAGCTTCAATCATCCTGTTTCTACCTAAACCGTAAACCTTGATAGACGGATTTTTCTTATACAGCTCACGTATAAGGTTTGAACCGTGAATATCACCAGACGTTTCACCCGCACTTATAAATATCTTTTTAGTTTTCAAGGTATAAAATGATCAAATTTATCGGAAGTAATATTGGTGAAAATATCCATGCTATTACTAATGAAAAAGACGTATCGATACAGAATATTCCATATCTCACGTCAAACGCAAATGCGATTAGACATGAGATTGGGAAAACAACACTTGACATTAGAAGCAGATAGAAAAAAAACGTATAATTCTCATAGAGAAGACCATGTGTAAGTATTATATTAGAAACAAAAAATATTAAGGCAAATATGATAGACAGCCATAATCTCGAATAAAAATAGCATACGGCCATCAATGGTAATGAAAGTATGGACAAGATTATTAATATCATCACAACCCACGAAATACATTCACCCTGTTAGATAGTAAATCCTGTTAGAAGATTTGGCCCCGTTAGGGTTAAAGGTCTTGAAAATGGTTATAGCCTTTTAATGTGCTAAACATCTAACAGGGCAAGAAATCACGAAATCATTTTTCTAATAAGCTTACAAGACAAAACGCTCATATTCAAGTTTGGGATGATGCCCAAAATTTATAAGAAGACCCAATTTAAATCCAGTCCCATTTAAGTAGTTCAAGATTTGTGCCCTATGCTCATCCATAATTTTTGACAATGCTTTTATTTCAACAATAATTTTGTTGTAACAAAAAAAATCTGGTTTATATGTTTGTTTTAGTTTTTGATCACGATATTTAAGTTGTAAATCTTTTTGCGTTTCAAATGGAATTTTCTGAAAAGAAAATTCCATTTCTAAACATTCCTGATATACAGCTTCCAAAAAACCATTCCCCATCTCTTTGTATACATTAAAACATGCGCCCATAATCGCATAACTTTCGCCTGGAAAAAGAATTTTTGAATCCATTAATATTCCTTTCGTGTTTTTTTCGTGTGTTTCGTGGGCTAAGTATTTATCTAAAAAGTAAGAAAATAAATATAAAATATCCTAAAACCAGTAGAAAGCCCTCAATCCTTTTGATTTTTAAGTTACCTCTTATCATTGGTATTAAGGCTGCAGAGAAAAGAAGCATTGCAGGAAGCTCAAAAAAGAGGGCCTCTCTTGCCACATTTAATGGCCTTATCAATGCTACAGACCCTATAACCATGAGTATATTGAAGATATTACTTCCAATCACATTTCCCACGCATATATCAACCTCTTTTCTAAGAGCGCTCACTACCGAGGTTGCCATTTCAGGTACTGAGGTGCCAAAAGCAACTACTGTTAGACCGATAACCATTTCACTTATTCCTAACCTACCAGCTATAAAAATTGCTGCTTTAACTAACAGGTGTGCGCCTATCAAAAGACCGGTAAGTCCAAGCACAATATATAATATATTTAAAAACAAATTTTTTCTTCTTGTCGTAATTTGTTTATCTGCAAGCTTTGTTATGCCTACTTTGTTATCGGGTGTGTTACCCATTGAGTTATGTGATTTTACTTTTGAATTCACGGCATTGTAAATCTGATAACTTATATAAAGTATAATCCCCGTAAAAAGAAACAATCCATCAACAAATCCAATTTCTGTATCTATTGCCATAAGATAAAGACCGACCGCAAATGCAATCATCAATGGTAGTTCCTTCTTCATAATGACACTCTCTACCTTTAAGGGTAAAACTATTGCAGCAACACCAAGAACCAGACCAATATTAGCTATATTACTTCCAATTATGTTCCCAATAGCTATTTCGTCAGACTCTTTTATGGAGGCAGTTAAACTAACTGCTAATTCAGGGCTGGAAGTTCCAAAGGCTACAACAGTTAACCCTATTATTATGGGTTTTATCCCAAGATCACGCGACAAATTTGAGGAACCTCTGACCAGCCCTTCGGCGCCAAAGTATACACCCGTAATCCCTACAATGAACATAATAGATTGAAGTAACAGAACTTAGCTCCAGGTTATTATAATAAAGTATTTTATATATTTATATTATTACATTATTGTTTGAAGATTGTTGCTTTCAGTAGCTAACTTCTTGGTTTGCTTACGCAAAACGTCATATAAAGAAATACTTCCATTATAAAATGACCAATACGTTATATTGTCTGTCATTCCCTTGGCATTGCCCGCCCAAACGACGTAGTCGGGCAGGCCCTCATGGCAAGCCCCGTAGAATAGATAATGCAAAATTGGATTCCTCCCGAAAAGGGTAAAAAAGGCCCTGCTTTCGCAGGGAATCCAGTTAGCAATTATTCAACTGGGCAAGCAAACAGGCCTGCCTGCCGCAGGCAGGCATTATTCGATATTAATCTTTAGCTTAGAATTTGTTCCCTAACCTATATGGGCTTCAATACTCCACTTCCAAACAGGAGATATCTTAACATTTACTCCATCCAAATTTAATTCTTGTTCTTCATCATCATAGGTAAGTATCAGTCCTTTACCGATATCAAGCCACTTACATGCCTCGATTAAGCCATCAATATCTCTTGAGCTACTTTCTTCATTAAGTTCAAAACTCACTTGTATAGGCAAAAAACTATTGTTTTCTGTCCTTGCTATAAAATCGCATTCTCTTTTCGCTTCAAAGTAAAAAACCTCATACCCCCTTCTTCTAAGAGCTAAAAAGACTACATTTTCTAACAATCTTCCCGCATCGGCAGATGTTACCCTCCTGCACAATCCAGTATCCACAAGATAGACCTTTGCAGGATTTCTCATCCTCTTATAGGTAGATTCAGCGAACTTCCTCACCTCAAATACTAGCATACTTTGTAAATAATTTTTAAAATATCTATATAGTGAATCTTTGGAAAAAGGGAATCTACCAGTATACTGCTTATAAAATGAGGTTAAAGAGAATTTTAGTGAAAAAGATGAAAATAGTTTGTCTGTAAGTTTATCTAAAAGTGATATATTTGTCATACTATATCTTTCCACTAGGTCCCTGAAAAACATTGCCCCCAAATACTCCTTTATTAGTTTCTTCTTTTCAAGTTCTGATCTGAGAAAACAGACTTCAGGAAACCCACCCCATTGCATATAGTCAAGAAATAGCTTCTTAACAACAGCCTTTTTTGTGCCATAAATAATGCTCTTTTGATTTACATCGATGCCTTTAGCACATAAATATTCCTTAAATGAAAATGGCAACACCTCTATACTCCATGATCTTCCTCTCAGTTCCGTATGTATTTCAAATGGCATAATCCTGGAGGAAGAACCACTTACAAATACCTTTACATTTTCTCTCTCTACCGCCCTTCTACAAAATCTCTCCCATCCCTCTATATTCTGAATCTCATCTAATAAAAATACCAGTTCTCTATCCATAAGATGAGGCTTTAGTTCTATCATGGCCTCTTTTAATCTATCAAAGTCTTTAAGATGAAACCCTGATAGACGTTCGTCTTCAAAATCTATGTACAGAGAATTGCCTTTATATTTCCTAAAAAGATTAAATAAAATGAATGTTTTGCCACTCCTTCTTACTCCATAAAATACAACTGTTTTATTCAGAAACTCAGGAAAGTAAATCCTTTCTCTATTTACAATTCTCTTCACCTGTTTAAGTATAAACTCCTCATTAGATACAATTATTTCTTTTAAAACGTTTTTACTAAACATATTTAAATATATCCTTCTAATAAGGACATATTATAAAGTTTGAAGACTTTTGTCAAGGATAAATAGATAGTATAGAATTTTCATTCCTGACCTGTCGTCAGGACAGGTTTAAGTCCTTAAAAGTTAAGGCTTTAACCTTTTATTTATGTATAGAAATTTGTAATACTAAAATCATATTTTTTGTGCGTAAGCACATGTCCAAACTTGTGCTGAACTTGATTCAGTAATGACGTGAAGCAACGACCTGCCCCGTAGAATAGGTCATTTTATGTCATAAGTTATGCTAAGCAATAAGAAAAAAGCACTTAACCTCAAACGGCTTTGTATGTTATTATTCGACAGGGCATGGATGTCGTT
>MAYW01000158.1 GCA_001723765.1 Candidatus Scalindua rubra | reverse complement strand
CCTCAACTCGCTTGATAGTACGACTTATCGTAGGTAGAAAGGGGTCAGGTCTTTCATTATTACTTTTTATCATTTTACCTCAACTCGCTTGATAGTACGACTTATCGTGACGTAATGAAGGCTTAAACATTCTGCAATCTCCTTATTAAGACTAATAAAAACGAATTCCGAAATCGAATATCCTGATCCTTAACCAGATTTAGTCATCATGGACCTTGACCTGAAATAAATTCAGGGCCTCCAATTTCATATCTGGAAATGGTTAGCGTTTGCCTGGTTATAGTTCTGATACCTGAACTTTTAACTTCCTTACCTCTGAACCTATATAGCTTTGCAAGCCTCGAAATAATGAAATCATGCGCCTTTAAAAACTGTTAATTATGCAAAATAATGGAAATATCTTGTGACAATTGATTTAGTAGTTTTTCTTGTTCTGAAAGAAACCTCTGGTATTTGTATTTTTCTTTTTCTACCTGATTTGCCTTATAACTCAACGCTTCCACAAGTATTCGGTTTTCCAGGTGAACACCAATTTGGTTGGATAGTATGTTTAAGATGCATTCATCTTCCTTATCAAAAGGCTTGTTACCGATCTTATTGACTACTTCTAATGCGCCTTCTGCTTTGTAATTTACTCTGACTGGCACACAAAGGATGTTTCTTGCCTTAAATCCTGTCTCTTTATCAAAATCCTTACAGACACGCTCATCACTTGATACATCATTTACAATAGTACTTTTGTTATTTTGAAAAACCCACACAGCTATCTCTTTATTTACCGGAATATCTTTTTCGATATGTAAGTTTTTTTTCTCTTCAGTGATTACATTAAAGGTTAAAGGCTCTTTTTCTTTATTATTACGTAGAAAAAGTGTACTGGCTTCAGCACCTACAACTTTGTTACAATAATTCATAACGATATTTAGAATGTTGAAAATGTTTCTAGAATGGGAGATTTTATATATAATCATTGGTATAAAGACTAATTTGTTTTTATGGATATCTGAAAATAGTGTTTTTAAATTTTCTTGCGCAACAAGTGCTTCCTTCAACTGTTCGGGTGTGATAAGATGAGCTTCTAATAAAGTTTCACCTATATAATGAGAATGAGAAGTAGAAAGGGAACGCAACAGATCTTTGGATACCAATTTCTCGATCGAAGACTGAAATTCTTCATCCTCAGTAACTTCAGCCTGTTTTTGGTAGATGGATTCTTCTAAATTGTCCCTATCAATGTAGCCTAGAGAAACCAGTATGTCCCCTAAGCGGTCAAATGGTTTAAGTGTTTCTATATTCATAACCATGTCCCTCCCTATTAAATTAACAGTACTCTTTCAATGTTTTTAACTTTTCAATAAACTATTCGTATGAACCAGGTTTTGTTATATAACCGTTAGCTCCATTCTTATATGCTTCATCTTATCTATCATATCTCTTTAAACGGGCACCATAAATAATAGTACCTTCGTCAGTCTTTTTTCTTACATTACCGCCCCGTATTGTTTCTTTTTTTTCTAATTTCCAAGCAGCCATTTGCTCATCAATATCAGCAGCCCTGTCAGAAAAAAAGCATACGGCTATTGCAAGAATAAGACATAAAAAGAAGATGATTAGATATGTTTTTATCTCACATATACGTCGCTCATGTGTCAAATGGCGTCTATGATGTTTACTCATTTTAGTACCTTGCCTCTATAGTTTAAGAAATCTGAATACTCATATATAGATAGAGCGAACAGAATGCCAAGAATGTAACGCATTATTTAGTAAATACTTATGTAAACACGGCCTTTGGTTTACAGTATAAATACAATAGTATTTATTCAATAGTTATTGAATATATTCAACAATAATTGCTTATGCAGATGGAAAATTTCCCGATGGATTAATTTCTTAGAAATGGAGCAGAGAAGTTTGAAAATGGTTTGAAATGTTAGATAAGATTCCCTATCTTATGTTGGGAGTAAAAGGAACCTGTCTAAACCAATGGGCGTCTCCGGTGGCTGACAGGTACGTGTGCACGGGGCATTCCTACGGGGTATACCTTATACCATATTCCTTAATCTTATAATGCATAGTCGTATTGTCTATTTTTAATATTTTAGCAGCCTTGCTTTTATTACCCCCTGTCCGTTTCAAAACGTCCATTATTACGTTTTTTTCGATCTTGCTTAAGCCTTTTTTAGCAATATCTTTTAATGAAAACCCTTCGTAACCATCTATTTCCACCTTAAGTGGTTGCGTAGTTTGAAAATCACCTGAATCAGTTTTTAAACTTGATTTTTCAATTGGTAGATATTGATCTTCTATCATTTCATTATTAGAACTCGTTAGCACAGCCTTTCTAATCACGTTCCTTAGTTCTCTCACATTACCCGGCCAATCATAGTCAAACAGGCATTCTATTGCTGATGTTGAAAAGCCAGTAACGTTTTTATTCAACTCCAATTTAACTTCATCTAAAAAACGCTTGGAGAGATAAACTATGTCATTCTTACGTTTTCTCAATGGAGGTATTTCTATAGTAAATTCATTTAATCTGTGATAGAGATCTTCTCTAAATTTTCCAGCATTCACAAGGTTTCCAAGTTTTTCATTGCTTGCAACTATAATGCGCACGTCGATTAACTTGTCCTTTTTTCCTCCCAATCTTCTTATTCGACGTTCTTCCAGGGAGCGAAGCAGCTTACTCTGCATGTGTCTGGGCAAATTACCAATTTCATCCAAAAAGAGTGTACCCTTGGATGCCGTTTCAAAATACCCTTCCTTTCTTTTGTCAGCTCCTGTAAATGCACCCCTCTCGTAGCCAAAAAATTCACTTTCAATCAATGTTTCAGGTATTGCACCGCAGTCAATTGCAACGAATTCTCCATTTTTTCGTAAGCTCTGATTATGTACCGCTTTTGCTACCAACTCCTTGCCTGAACCAGTTTCACCATATAAGATAACAGTAAAATTCGTAGGTGAAACACTATTTACTTGATCATAAACTCTTTTTATTTCATCGCTTGAACCCATTAGTTTAAATAATGGAGCACTTTCTTTTAAGTTAGAACGAAGCATTCTTACTTCACGTTTAAGGTAGAGTTCAGTTAAGGCATTCCTAAGTGTAACCATAATCTTTTCGTTATCTAATGGCTTTGTGAGATAGTCGTAAGCACCTAACTTAACAGCCTGGACAGCATTGTCTATTTTTCCATAGGCTGTTACAAGAATAACAGGTAAAAGCGGGGCTAGTTCTCTCAACTGCTTCAACACTTCTATACCGTCCATTCCAGGCATCCTTACATCGAGAAGTATGACATCAGGTTTTTCATTCTTTACCTTTTCTATTGCATCCTCTCCACTATTGGACGTAATAACATCATATTCCTTTGTTTTCAGAAACCTCTTAAGAAGCTCACATGCTTTGACTTCATCATCTACAACAAGTATCTTGCTCATAGCTAAAAACTATTACAATATAATTATAAAGTCAAGCCCAAAAAATACCTGTCACATAAATGCAAACAAGTGTTTTGTATAATATAACTCAGCATGTAAATACACTAATATAGGCCACTTAAACCAATAGTGCGGTAGCATTCTGTTGTTTGAAATTAGGCAAAAAGATAACGGGATTACAGTTTAAGTTGAAGTGGGAAGTGTTAATAAAGTTGAGCTAGGCGCTGATACTTCATTTAAAATATAAAAGCAAATATAGGATAAGACTTCTTGATTGTCAAAAATGTATTCAGTCTTTAAAATAACAAACATTCTCAATCTAATAACATTGAAAAATAGTCAAGAATATTTTTCAATATACTGAAATATGGACATTTGTAGTCTTTTTCTAAAACATTCATTACGTTATCGTAAATTTTTACCAAGATTAAATCAACAAAAATTTAGCTAATAAAACAATGAAACATAGAACTTGAGTATAAGATGAAATGGAGAGCGTAAGGAGACAAGAGAGGTTATGACATTCAGGAAGGTAATTCGTACGCCTTGGTGTACTAACACACATTAATTGCTCAATTCAGAGTATTAGATAGCTGATGCACACCTTCTACCAAATTCTTCACATTCCTTCAACGCTTCTTCAGAAGGTATCATCCTTAACTTGCAACCTTCGGCAACTATCTTGAAACGTAAACTTTTTAAGATGTCTTCAACTATCTGTACGGCTTCTCCACTCCAACCGTAACATCCAAAAACAGCGGCTGCCTTGCCCCTGATATTCAACGTCACAAGACTTGAGATAATGTCAAATATAGGTTTTGGCGCCTTTGCATTCAGTGTAGGGGTACCCAGGATAATTTCATCAGATGCCTCAATTTCATCAAGTATAGTCTCCAAATCAGTCTCCGCCGCATTATAAAGCGAAACATCTGTATCAGGAAGGCTTGCTCCTTTATAGATATATTCTGCCATTTTTTTTGTACTACCGTATGATGAAACATATACGACTGTTACCTTTTTTTTATCAGGATGTTTTTTTGTCTTCCCCGACCATTCTTTATAAGATTCAATATATTTTTCTATATTTTCTCTTAGTATAGGCCCATGGGATGGAGCTATTATTTCTATATCAATATCCTTTATATTATCTAAGGCATCAATAATATGCTTCTTGAAAGGACGTAGAATACAGTTGTAATAAAATTCAAATTCACCAAATGCATCTTCTTTGGAATCCAATTCATCATTAAACCTCTTATCACTGCAATAATGTGAACCAAATGCATCACACGGAAATAATATCTTATCGTTTTCAAGATACGTAAACATAGTATCAGGCCAATGGAGGAATGGAGCAGATATGAACTTTAGCACTTTACCACCAAGGTCAATACTGTCACCATCTTTCACCTCTTTGTAATCAAAGTCCTTGTGCAAAATATTCTTTACAAAAGTTCTGGCTCCTCTAGAAAAAACAGGGACTGCATTAGGCGCTAATTCCATCAAACTAATCAAACCACCTGAATGGTCAGGCTCTGTGTGATTAATAACTATATAATTGATATCTTCCAGCTTAACCAACGATCTTATTTTTGAAATAAATTCATCTACACAATATGCCTTTACGGTATCTATAATAGCTATCTTCTCACCGCGAACCAGGTAGGAATTATAAGTCGTTCCATATTTGGTAGGTACAACTATATCGAATGTAATGAGTCTGGATCCAGTGAACCAATCCAATAAACGCCTTCCTTAATCTTTAATGGTTGTTCCATCTATTCCTTTTCCATTTGAAGATGTTTGAGTTCAAATTTACGTGGGAAACTGCCGGTACTTAATGACCATTTCTTCGGTGGCCTAATATCATCCATGTAATGCATTATTTGCTGTTTATCAAGTTGATCATATATTTGCTGCCATACACAAGGTATATCTTTTGACACTTCACATTTTCCTCCTACCGAACCACCACATGGGCCGTTGAGGAGGCTCTTTGAACACCGACTTACGGGACAAAAACCACCTGTTTCATCCAGTACACAGTCGCCGCAACCAGCACATCTCTCTAAAAATAATCCTGGTTCTACGGGTGCACCAATAAAAGTGGTATTCACTCCAGGAAATACTCTTGTTGGCGTAAACTTCTCAGCTAATGTTTGCACACCTACGCCGCATGCAATAGAAACCACTGCATCATAATCATTAACATAATCACCTATTGGTTCTACATATTCCTGTTCACACTGCCTTAAAACAGTATCCTCCTTTACCTCTAGCTTCCTACCTTCTCTCTTAGCAGCGATGCGTAATTTTAATGCAAGTTCTTCTACCTGTTTTTGGCCACCTGTATGACATACACTTACACAGTCTCCGCAGCCGATTACACATATCTTATTGTAACCTTTAACCAATTCATTTATTTCTGGAAACGGCTTTGACTCAGCCACTATCATTGATTATCTCCCTGAAAAATATTACAAGATTTATCTAAACGAGTTAGGCGCATCCTGCGCAACTCTTACAAAATGGCTACCCGCCTGTACCTATTCGGGCAGGCAACGACATCCGTGTCGTTACTTCACGCCATTTTGGATATGTGCTGGCGCACAAAAAAAACATGATTTTGAATTTCCTATACATTAAATTAGGTTTTAAAAGACAAAAACCCAACGACTTAACCTTTCTCTATCATTCCCGCAATCTGTTGAGCGGGAATCTTGAATTATCATTACAAAGACAACTAGATTCCCATTTTCATGGGAATTACATAGGGCAACATTGAAATTCCTAGACATATATTTAACAATTTATGATAACATAAAAATAATGGAAATGAAGTAAAAAACTGTATTTGTATACAATATAGAACTTAGCTCCTTCGGTCGCTAACTTCTTGGTTTTTGTTTCGCAAAATAAAAATGACTGAAGGCAACTAATTTATAAGTTGAATAAATACTTCCCTTTTGCTTAAAATAAATATAATTTAAACTTTCTTAACTTTATCAAGGAATTTTGCAATGATAATCAGGGACGTTGTGGTAGGACCTTTAGAAGTAAACTGCTATATATTAGGATGCGAAGACACAAAAGAAGCTGCCATTATCGATCCGGGAGATAATGCAGAAGGAATTATTAAGGTGATCAAAAAAGAAGGTCTCAACCCAAGATTCATTATAAATACTCATGCGCATTTCGACCACGTAGGTGGTGTGAAAACGATACAAGATCATTTCAAGATAGATTTCTTTTTACATGAGGAGGATTTATTTCTTATTGATAGTGTAGATGAACAGGCTACCGCATTTGGACTCAACCCCATCCCTAAACCAGATGTTAATAAATTTGTCAATAATGGAGATGAGATTTCTTTAGGTAATAATGTTATTAATGTTATTCATACCCCTGGTCATACACCTGGTGGCGTTTGTTATTACGTGGATAATAATGTTTTTGTTGGTGATACTATGTTTGCAGGCTCTATTGGGAGGACAGATTTTCCCGGTAGCTCTTATGAAATGTTAATTAAGTCAATTAAGGAAAAACTTTTCTCTCTGGGTGAAAGCACCGTAGTATATCCAGGACATGGCCCTTCAACAACAATAGAAAACGAAAAAAGGCATAACCCATTCTTAACTTAGATACCCACGGGCAAGCTCGTGGAACTTTTTAACATCCCCTCACCTTAATCCTCTCCCCATATGGGGGAGAGGGAAGGGTGATGGGAATCCCCTTTGGGTAAATTTACATTCACCCACGGGCAAGCCCGTGGAATTCTGCCTTCGGGTTATTTAGAAATTGGAGGAAAGATTTTATGAAAAAGATTGGAATTTTAACAGGAGGTGGAGATTGTCCTGGTCTTAATGCTACTATTCGTGCAGTTGCTAAAAAAGGTAGAATTGTTTATGGTTATGAAACGTATGGTATAATTGGGGGATGGCGAGGCTTGATAAACGGAGATGTAAAAGAACTCGACATGGATAGCGTTTCCGGAATACTTCACAGGGGAGGTACCATAATTGGTACAAGCAGAACGAATCCTTTTGGTAAAGACAATAAAGGGGACCCTGAACGAATCCTAGAAAATATAAAGAAGCTAAACTTGGATGCCGTTGTATCTATCGGAGGAGACGATACTCAGGGAGTTGCCCTTAAGCTATTCGAGATGGGTGTCAATGTTGTTGGTATCCCTAAAACGATAGATAACGATATGTCGGGTACCGATTTTACCTTTGGATTTGATACAGCCGTAAATATAGCAACGGAGGCTATTGACAGACTTCACACGACTGCCGAATCACACAATAGGGTGATGGTAGTAGAGGTTATGGGAAGACATGCTGGATGGATTGCTACGTTTGCAGGTATTGCTGGAGGCGCTGACCTTATTTTAATTCCAGAAAAACCTGTAGATATGGAAGAAGTTTATGAAGTATTGAGAAGACGGCATGAGCGTGGCAAAAATTATAGCATTGTAGTTGTGGCAGAAGGGATAAAAATACCTCTAGAGAATGAGAAAAGTGAGGAGTTTGTCCTTCAGACTGAAAAAAGAGATCCTTTCGGACATGTAATGCTGGGAGGTGTTGGCTCAGTACTAGCGAAGATGATTGAAAAAGGGACGGGTTATGAGACACGATATACGGTATTAGGACATACTCAGCGGGGCGGTACCCCTACGGCCTTTGACCGTATATTAGGCACTCGCTTTGGCATAGCTGCGATAGAATTAATACATAAAGGTGAATTTGGAAAGATAGTCGTCTTGAGGGGAAATGAAATCGTACCCATAGAATTAAAGGATGTAATAGGACGAAATAAAACTGTTGATGATTACTGGTATGATATCGCCAAGGTTTTTTTTGGATGACAATTATACAACTGAGAACACATTATAGTTAATCGTCATCATTGTAAAGAAACCCTTAATATTTCATCCAGCTTATCTAGTATTTTGCCTCTGTGTGTTCCAGACCAGTAAACACGATGGCATTGGGGGCAGAAATCGAATTCATTATGTGTTGAATAGACATATGGTGGCACTTTACCTTCTATTTTTTCTTTCTCGATATAATCTAGCAATTCATTGCAAATGAAACATCTTGAAAAGATGAAGGACTTGCAATCGATGTTGTAATGATTAATAACGTGCTTGAGCTGTTCTCTATAATCATCACTCTTTATAAGCAGACAATTCTTCGCTGATTCACGTTGACTTAATTCTCTATCCATTGTTAAAATGACACGTCGTTCGTGAAGAGATCTGGAGATCAGATCGTCATCAGAAATAGACGATTCGTACGCCACATCATATCCCAATATGCGCAACCATCTTGCAAGCCTACCAAGCATGGAGTCTGCAATAAACTTCAAAGGTTCTGAAATTATATCCCAAATGAGTATTTATAATTTTCTGTTTTGTCTTTTAAACTTATAATACATATTATACAATAAAGCCGTTTTATGTAGGAATAGTTTCTTTTGTGTAATAAAGTCTGTTTAATAATTTAATTCTCAAAAAAGGGAAATTTATGACTGCCGTAATCCTTGCTGGTGGTAAAAGTATTAGAATGGGTTCTAATAAGGCCTTTCTTAAATTTAAAGGCAAAACATTCATAGAACGACAAATAGATTTGCTCAGTGAAATATTTGATGAAATTATCATCTCAGCCAATACACCATCAGAGTATGAATATCTGAATTTGCCGATTATTGAGGACATCTATCCGGAAAAAGGGCCTTTAGGAGGCATATATACCGGGCTAATCAATTCCAGAAGTTTGTACACTTTTATGCTTGCCTGTGACATGCCCTTTGTGGAAATAGAACTGATAAAACACCTTGAAAGCATTACAAAAGGATATGATGTTGTAGTTCCACAAAGCGATAGAGGATTGGAACCATTACATGCATTTTATTCAAAGAATTGTATTGATCCAATCAAGAGAGAACTTGACCGTAACAACCTTAGGATAATCAGCTTCTTTCCGCACGTTAATGTTAAAATAGTAGAGTTGGATACCTTAACTCCATCAGATAGTTTTAAAAACTCAATAAAAAACCTTAATACTAAAGAGGAATATAAAACTATTACAAGTTCCATAGATTAATTTGGCTATGTCGTTAGAAGTTTCACATATCAAACGTAATTAGGTGGTAAATCTGAGGTATCATAACCATTCTTTTCTCCTTGACTCTTATAACACTTAGATTTAACATTCCATTGTTCTTTTTATTCTCAACTCTATATTAAAAATACAAAAGGAGGATATAATTGTGAATAAAGACAAAATTTATGAAGCACTTCAACCAGAAAGATTTAAATCTTATCTAAAATCAGCATTTTCAGATGCTGGGATTGTCTCACTGGAATTGCTTAAAGATAAAGACAAAGTTGAAAGAGCTGCCAATATTGCCTATAATAAAATGCCAGTTATTCCCTATCGTGCCATTATCAAGGTTGTTCTTGGAAAAGAAGGATTCGTGAAACTTGTTCTCAAGATTTGTGATAAAATGCTTGAAGCAAAATCTATGGACATTTCTTGGTTAAACTTAGACTACTTGAAATCTGCTTTACCTAATGTTAAAAATTAAAAGTAAAAGTCTCACTCACAGAATGGTGTATATTATCTTATGCCTAATCCTGACATGAATTTGGTGCGTAGAGTACATTCGAGGACGAAGGAGAGACATTACTTATTGACAATTTTACTTGACCCATCACCCTTAGTTCTAGCTGCTATGTGCCAAGTTTCATGACATAGTCGACACTTTCTAGTGCTACTAGCTGTGTCATGAGATCGTATACACTTTAGCAAAATTCTTTAACTGGTATCCTGTTTTTGACAGGTTCTCTAAGTTTATAAG